>NZ_JBEXPH010000026.1:0-61258 GCF_040611955.1 Streptomyces sp. NPDC006510
CTCGGGCTGACCCAGCCCCGCCTGCGCCACCCCGAACAGGCCGACCGGTGGGTGTGGATCATCCTCGCTGCCTACACACAGTTACACCTCGCCCGGCCCCTCACCGACGACCTACGCCGCCCCTGGGAACAACACCTGACGCCCCATCAGCTCACCCCCGGACGGGTCCGCCGAGGCTATCCCCGCATCCGGCGGACCGTAGGCACCCCGGCCAGCGCACCGAAAGCCACCCGCCCTGGCCCCGGCCGCCCCAAAGGCCGCACCTCAACCCCCGCACCCCGCCACCCCGTTGGCAAGAAACACAACAGAACGGACACGACTCCGCAGGCCACGCCAAAGTCAAACCTTTAAATACAAGCTTAGCTTGTATTTAAACCTTCGCCTCGGTTGGTTGTCTGTCTGAAGACCGGGGCACCCTGGGATGACCATGTGCTGCTGAGAAAACACGGCACTACAACTCCAGACACCGAACGGTCAACGCGCCTGGGACGGAGATACCGTGTCCGGGTGACGATCAAACAGGTGACCCTCAACGGGCACTCCGATGCCGTCCGGAGCGTGGCGTTCAGCCCTGACGGGCGGACGCTGGCCACTGCGAGTGACGACGCCACGGCGCGGCTGTGGGATCTTGCCAGCGGCTCAGGTGTCCTTCTGGCCAGCCATGATGACGAGGTTTACAGCCTTGCGTTCAGCCCCGACGGGCGGCTTCTGGCCACGGGTAGCCTGGATCACACGGTCTGTCTGTGGGCAACAGACACCCACAAACAGGTCGGCACTTTCACTCCGGAGGCAGACGAGATATGCCGGGTTGCCTTCAGCCCCGACGGGCGCCTTCTCGCCGCCGGCGGTATCGACAACCAGGTGCCGATATGGAACGTGGCCAAACGCGAACCGACTGCAGCCACCATCACCCGCCCAGGCGGTAGCATCCTGGCTCTTGCGTTCAGTCCCGACGGGAGGACGCTCGCAACTGGAGTCGATGGATGCGGCTGTTGCGGCGACGAGCCGGCGGTTCGGCTCTGGAACGTGGACTCGGGTGAACTGGTAACGACTGTCATCGACCTGGACGACCCTGCCGAGGTTCACGCTGCGGTATTCAGCCCGGACGGGCAACTGCTCGCCACCGGCGGCCAGGGAGGCCGCATTCGCCTGTGGGAGGTGACAAGGAACGCAACCGGAGCACTCGCGGCACTCCAAGCCGGTGCGCTGCTCGTCGGACACAGCGGACCGGTGAGCGAGTTGACGTTCAGTCCCGACGGCCGGACCCTCGCCAGTGCGAGCCTGGACGGTACGGCCCGGCTTTGGGACCCGGCTACCGGTGAACCGACGATCATCCTTACCGGGCACGTCGGCGAGATCCACAGTGTGGCGTTCAGCCCTGACGGGCAGACCATCGCCACGGCGGGCAATGACGGCTCCGCACGACTGTCGACGTTGTCCTAGGTTCTTTAGCAGTCGGGTCAGGGAGACGGGCTGACCTTGGGTTTTGCTGTTTACCGGACAGCGGAGCGGCCTTGGACTGATCATGTGTGTTGCTGAGACACCATGATCGACACCAAGGCCGTGAGGGACAGTTTGCTGGAGAACGCCGCTCGCGTCGAGGCATTGGGTGTGTTGTCCGGGTTTCGCCGCGAGTTCTATGAGTGTCTGACCCGGCGGGCTGATGCGTTGTTCGAGGTCGCGGACGCGGTGCTGTGCACTGCCGGACCGGTGGTGTCGTTGCCGGAGCTGTCGCTGGCGGGGGTGCACCGGCGGGGACACGGGGCGATGTACGACGCGCTCGCCGAGGGCCGTATCGATGTCTCACGGCTGCGGATGGCCCTGGCCGGGCTGGAGTTGCCACACGGTGCGGACGGGCAGATCTCGATCGCGCTGGATGCCACGCCGTGGCCGCGCCCGGACGCGGAGTGCTCACCGGGGCGCCTGCACTGCCACCGGCCGTGCCGCTGCGACGGCAGACGCCAGACCATCCCCGGCTGGCCCTACCAGGTCGCCGCCGCCCTCGGTGGCGGACGCTCCTCATGGACCGGGCCCCTGGACGCGGTCCGCCTCGGCCCCGGAGACGACCTCAACACGGTGACCGTCACCCAGATCCGCGGCCTGATGGCCCGCCTGGAACAGGCGGGCCAGTGGCAGGGCGGTGACCCGCCGGTGCTGTTCGTGCTGGACTCCGGCTACGACATCATCCGTCTGACCTGGCTCCTTCGCGACGAACCCGTACGGCTGCTCGGACGCATCCGCTCCGGCCGGACCTTCTACCACCCTCCGGGCAGACGCCGCGGGGACCATCCCGGACGCCCGCCCCGCCACGGCGACGTCTTCCGCCTGGCCGACCCCACCACCCACACCACCCCCGCACAGGAAACCACCAGCCTCCACGCCCGCTACGGCACTGTCATCGCCCGCAGCTGGAGCCGGCTGCACCCAAGGCCCGAACGCCGCGGCGCCTGGGCCGGCCACCCCGGCCGGCTCCCCACCGTCGAGGGCAGCCTGATCCACCTGACCGTCCAGCACCTCCCCGGCAACCGCACCCCCAAGCCCCTGTGGCTGTGGCACAGCGACCCCGACGCCACCACCCACAACATCGACCGCCTCTGGCGCACCTACCTCAGAAGATTCGACCTCGAACACACCTTCCGGTTCTTCAAGCAGACCCTCGGACTGACCCGGCCCCGCCTGCGCCACCCCGAACAGGCCGACCGGTGGGTATGGCTGATCCTCGCCGCCTACACACAGTTACGCCTCGCCCGAACCCTCACCGAAGACCTCCGCCGCCCCTGGGAACAACCCCTGACACACCATCAGCTCACCCCCGGACGCGTCCGCCGCGGCTATCCACGCATCCGGCGGACTGTGGGCACCCCCGCCAGCGCACCGAAAGCCACCCGCCCCGGACCCGGCCGCCCCAAAGGCCGCACCTCCACCCCCGCACCACGCCACCCCGTCGGCAAAAAACACAACAGAACAGACACAACTCCGCAGGGTGCACCAAAGTCCCACCTTTAAAGACAAGCTTAGAACCCACGCGAATTGGTGAGGCGGTGGCGGACTGCGGGTCTGGGGCGGGTCTTGTTTGCTGAGGCTGCTGGAGGGTTCGTCAGTAACGTTGCGTAATTGGCTACGCAATCGCGTGGTGGGCTGGTTGGATGCGGGCATGTCCGGTGATCTAAACGTTGACGGGGTTGAGGCCGTGCTTGCGGGCGCGGTTGGGCGGTTGGCGGATCCGGGGTTTCTGGTGAATGCCGACCCGGAGGAGGTGCTGGGGCTGGTGGATGCGGCTTCGGGGCCTGCTGGGCGGCTGGCGGGGGCGGTGTACCGGGCGTCGGCGCACCTGCACCGTGATGCTGGCGCGGGGGTACGGAGGCAGTTGCTGGCGTTGGATGCCGCCCGGTACGGGGATCGGGGACTGGCGGCGCGGATAACCGCCGTACCGGTGGAGGGCGAACCCGCCGCGCCGTGGGGGGCGGAGTGGGCGACTGGCAGCATGGTCGATCGCAGCCTCTGGCAGACCCTCGCCGGTCACACCAGCTCGGTGGTTGGAGTAGCGACGGGGGTGGTGGACGGCCGTCCGGTCGCCGTCACCAGCAGCGGGGACGGGACGGTGCGGGTGTGGGATCTGGCCGCCGGTCGGCAGGTTGGCCGGCCCCTCATCGGTGACACCCACATGGTGTCTGGAGTAGCGATGGGGGTGGTGGACGGCTGCCCCGTCGCGGTCAGCGGCGACGATGAGACGGTGCGGGTGTGGGATCTGGCCACCGGCCGGCAGGTTGGCCGGCCCCTCATCGGTGACACCCACATGGTGTCTGGAGTAGCGATGGGGGTGGTGGACGGCTGCCCGGTCGCCGTTATTGGCAGCCGTGACGGATCGGTGCAGGTGTGGGACTTGACCACCCGCCAGCAGTTCTGCGAACCCCTGCAAGACCACGTCCGCAGCACGGTGGATGCGGTGGCGACGGGGGTGATGGACGGCCGCCCGGTCGCCGTCTCCAGCGGCCAGGACAGGAGGGTGCGGGTGTGGGACCTGACCACCGGCAAGCCGGTCGGCGGGCCCCTGACCGGTCACACCGGCTGGGTGTATGGGGTGGCGACGGGGGTGGTGGAGGGCCGTCCGGTCGCCGTCACCGGCAGCGGGGACGGGACGGTGCGGGTGTGGGATCTGGCCACCGGCCGGCCGGTCGGACCGGAGTTGGTGTTCCCCGCGGAGGTGTTCGCGGTGGCTGTCACTTCGGATGGCCGGCTGGTGGTGGGGTTCGGCCTTGAGGTGGCGGTGCTGGCCCGCTGCTGACCAGGTCCCGCGCGGTGCACCCCGGGGTGTGTCCCACACAGTGTTCTCATGAGCGGCGGTGCGGGCGTTCGTCCCAGCGGTGGGTTGTCCATGCCCGGCGGATCAGGCTGCGGACGGTGATGATGGTGTCGGCGAGGTCGAAGAACGCGTTGATCACGGTGGTCCGGCGCTCGTAGCAGCGGGCGAGGCGCTGGAAGGCGTTCTGCCAGACGTGAGTACGCTCCACGTGCCACCTCTGACCTGCCTGGATCGGCGCCTTCTCGCCTTTGTGAGCGATTCGGCCGTGCAGGCCGCGTTCGGCAAGCAGGGCGCGGGTCTTGTCGGAGTCGTAGCCGGCATCCAGGTGCACGGTGATGTCGTCGGGCAGGGGTCCGAGGCCGTCCAGCAGGTCCAGTGTCGGGGCGAGCAGCGGGGAGTCGTGGCGATTGGCTCCGGCCAGGACGCGGCCCAGTGGAATGCCGTAACCGTCCGTCATGCCGGAACGTTTCAGGCCCTGTTTGCTGCGGTCGACCGGAGAACGCCCGGCTGCTTCGCCGCCTCCGGGAGCCTTGGTGATAGCGCCGTCGACAGCGATCCGGTCCAGGACGAGGCCGACGATCCGGTCGTAGGACTCCAGCGCGATCCGCTTGAGCTCGGCGAAAACGCCCAGTCGTATCCACTCATCGCGGCGGCTGCGGATCGTGGTGGCCGAGCACGTCGTATCCGCTATCGCCTCGTAAGAACAGCCGAAACGCAGCAGTTGCAGCACCTTGTCGAAGACGACCCGGTCGCTGATACGCCTGCGGTGGCAGCCGAGTGGATGGTCCGGGTGATACTCCGGCCGCACAGGCAACAGGGCCGCGAACTGATCCCAGAGCGGTTCAGTGAGCCACGACGGCAGAACGGGCACAGGTCTCCTCGGTAATCACAGAGCGTCGCAACTCCATGATCACCGCGCCTGTGCCCGTTCCTACTGCCAGTGTCCCCAACCGCGCCTATCCGCGTGACTTCTTATATGGGGAAAGCGGGACGCGGTCGGGTTGGCCGCTCGTAGCGTGCCGTAGGACGCCGGACCGGGTGACTCGTGAACCGTCTGCCGCTCTTCGGGGCTTGGCTCTCCCGGGCGTATGTCGCCGGTCAGGTGTCCGTCCGCGGTCTGACTCAACAGAGGCGTGTCCCGGCCGGTTGGTTCCGGAAGTCGGCGTGTCGGCCGTGGATGCCCTGTCGTCCGACCGTGAGGAACACTGTCCCGTGGTACTGCTTGGTGTTGACCCCCACAAGTCCACCCACACCGCCACCGCCGTCGAGCCGGAATCAAACCAGCAGGTCGGGACGATGCGGATCGAGGCAAGCCTGACGGACTACCGGCGGCTCCTGGCCTGGGCCGAGCGGTGGCCGCGGCGGAAGTGGGCGGTGGAGAACGCCAACGGCCTGGGCCGACATCTCGCCCAGTGGCTCATCGCCCGCGGCGAGAGCGTCGTCGACGTGCCTGCCGCGGCGACCAGCCGGGTGCGCGAACTCTCCCGCGGTGGACGGCGCAAGAACGACCAGATCGACGCCGCGGCCGCAGCCACCGTCGCCTATCTGCAGGGAGACGGACTGGATCTCGCGCCCGAGGACCACACCACGGCGCTGGCCCTCCTGGACGAACGGCGTGTGAACCTGGCCCAGGCCCGAGTCCGCACGGTCAACCAGCTCCACGCGCTGCTGCGTGACCTGCTGCCCGGCGGCGCCCCGACCCAACTGTCCGCGGACCTGGCCGCCAAACTGCTGCGGTCCGTCCGCCCCGCCGGCGATATCGAGACCGTCCGCAAGGACATCGCCTGGGACCTGGTCGCCGAGATCCGGAAACTGGACAAGCAGCTCACGGACAACGCTGCCCGGATGCAGAGCCTGGTAGAGGCATCGAGCAGCACGCTGATGGACACCCCGGGCATCGGGCCGGTCATGGCCGCTCGGCTGATCGGCCGCACCGGACGGGCTCACCGCTTCTCCACCTCGGCGGCGTTCGCGAACTACGCCGGTGCCGCCCCGGTGGAGATCGCCAGCGCGGACAAAGCCCGCCACCGGCTCTCCCGCTCCGGAGACCGCCAGCTCAACTCTGTCCTCCACACCATCGCGGTCGTGCAGATACGGATGCCGAAATCACCCGGACACGCCTACTACCAGCGCAAACTCTCCGAGGGCAAGACGCCGAAGGAAGCGAAGCGCTGCCTGAAACGCCGCCTGGCCGACCACGTGTGGCGCGTCATGATCGCCGACGAACGAAGAGCCAAGTCCCTTCCTAGCCAGACGGCTTGACAAGACACAGAGGCACCCCGGGTTTGATGGAGATCATCAAGACCCGGAAGGATGCCGATCATGGCTGCTCCCCGTAAGTACCCCGACGAACTGCGAGAACGCGCGACGCGTCTGGCCATCGAGGCCCGCAAGGACCCGGCCGGCCGGGCCGGAGCGATCAAGCGGATCGCCGACCAGCTGGACGTGCACCCCGAGGCCCTGCGGGGCTGGGTGAAACGGGCCGAGATCGACGAGGGAGTCGTGCCCGGGACTACCAGTTCGGAGGCTGCCCGGATCGCCGAGCTGGAGCGGGAGGTGAAGGAACTGCGGCGGGCGAACGCGATATTGAAGTCCGCCTCGGCTTTCTTCGCCGCGGAGCTGGACCGTCCACTGCGATGAAGGTCGCCTGCATCGACCAGTACAAGGAGACGTTCGGCGTCCAGCCGATCTGCGACGTCCTCGCCGAGACGGACGCGCCGATCGCACCGAGCACCTACTACGCCGCCCACCACCGCCTGCCGTCGGCCCGCAGCCGGCGCGACGAGCAACTCACCCAGGAGATACGCCGGATCCACGCCGACAACTACGGTGTCTACGGCGTCCGCAAGGTCCACGCCGCCCTGGTCCGCGAGGGAGTCGAGGTGGCCCGCTGCACGGTCGAACGCCTCATGCGTCAGGCGGGGCTTCGCGGCGTGATCCGGGCCAAGGGCCCGCGCACCACCCGCCCCGCTCCGGAGACCGACCGTCCGGCCGATCTGGTCGAGCGGCAGTTCACCGCAACTACCCCGAACCAGTTGTGGGTTGCCGACATCACCTACATCAGAACGTTCTCCAGCTGGGTCTACGCGGCCTTCGTCATCGACGTCTTCCCCCGCATGGTCGTCGGCTGGCAGGTCGCCACCAGCCTCTACACCGACCTCGACCTTCACGCTCTGGAGATGGAGATCTGGCGCCGTCGGCACACCGGCGCCGACCCCACCGGCCTCACGCACCACTCCGACCGCGGCGTTCAATACCGTGCCATTCGCTACACCGAACACCTCGCCGACGAGGCGGCCGTGGCCTCGGTCGGTTCCAAGGGCAACTCGTATGACAACGCCCTCGCCGAGGCGTTCAACAGCCTCTTCAAGGCCGAACTGATCCGCAACAAGGGCCCCTGGACGTCCATCAACGACGTCGAGATCGCCGTCGCCGAGTACATCGACTGGTTCAACCAGAGGCGCCTGCACGGCGAACTCGGTCACGTCACCCCCGCCGAGCACGAAGCCGCCCACTACGCGGCCCAACCCCCAGCATCACTCCAGAAAACCAGCTAACTCACTCTCCACGAAACCCGGGGCTTGACACTCCGCCGGGCAGGCTACCGGTCGCACTGGTCGCGGCCGTGCCGGACCGCGTCGAGCCGGGCTGCTACCGGGCGATGCCAACAGACGATCGGCCACGCCGGTCAAGATCACCCGACAAGCGGTCGAGATCATCTGTCAGAGGGCAGGGAGCACGGGCGCGAGCTCCGCCGCCTCTTGCGTAATGCATCTACCAGGGGAAACGCCCTGTGAACCTCATAGGCCTCACAGGGCGGGGGCTGCGCGTGACACCTGCTGTCCTCTGACGCTGAACATCCACCCACTCAATCTAGTGACATAGAGTCACGGATTGCGCGCGTGGCGTTATGATTCGTCTGGTCGTCAATCGTCATGACTCACCCCCAAGGAGTGTTCGTGAAGCTCTCCCCTGTTCGAGCCGTCTTGGCGGCAGCGTCAGGTGTCGCGCTGGTCATGATGGCGTTCCCGGGTCCGGCTCACGCCGAGCTTGAGCGCGGTCCGGAAGTGCGTCAGGCGGGTGCGAGCTCCCTCGCCCCGTGCGGCTTCTTCCGGTACAGCGTCCGCGAGTCCCAGTTCGCCGCATACAACCACTGCGGCTCGACGACGGTGCGGGTACACGTCGACGTCAGAGGGGGCGGTAGCACGAATGACTACCACCTCTGCGTCAGCCCCGGCCGCACGCAGCTACCGGGCGCAGGTCCGAACTATCTCAACGCGTACTACATCGGCGGCGCCGGCTGCCGGAGCGGAGATCGCACCGGGCACACACCCCACTGAGCCTTGGTCCAACGTCGGTGGCAAACGGTCCAGGTCCATTCCTGCGGCAGCCGCCCGGTCTGGCAGGCTGTGGCGCGCGCGGGGGGCCGTCGCGTCTCGCTGCAGGAGGGGGCCCAGATGGATGGCGGGGATCGAACGTGAGTCGGCGGAGGTGCGGATACCCCAGGCCGCCCTGGACGCCTTCGCCGCGGCGCTGAGCGTGCGCACGGTGGCGATGCGGACCTGGCCCGACGGCATCGAGTGGATGTACCCAGTGGGGACGTGGGAGCAGCCGCACCTGGAGGTGGCCCTCATGCCCGGCGGCGAAGAGGTGTGGCTGCGGATGTCCACCGACCGTTTCAGCGTCGCCGTGTGGACCATCCAGCAGTGGTGGGGCTTCGCCGGGCAGCTGCCCGGCTTGACGCCGCCGCAGGCCTGAGCCGCGGCGGGCTCAGCCCTTCGCGATGATCCGGCTGATGCCGAACGGGACTTCCTCCGCCAGCCGGAACAGCGGCTCCAGGACGCCTTGGTACACCGGGTCGGTGTCGGGCGGGCAGTGCTCGGTCAGCAGACAGCCGGCGGCTTCGTCCTTGGTGCGGGGGTGGGCCGCGTCCTCGTCTGCGGCGATCTCCGGTACGCACTCGATCGCACCGTCCACGCCGTCGCGCGCCCGGGTCCACTGCTGTGCTGTGCGCGTGCGCTCGTCGGCGAGGTCGTGTTCACGCTCCGGCAAAAGGTCGGCCACCGGCACCGACAGCGCCTCGTGTAGCCGGCCCAACGTCGGCTCCTGGCACAGCTCCCCCACCGTCATGGCCGTCAAGGGCGGCTTCGCCTCCGCGACGCGCTGCAGCACGCTGACGCCCAGGACGACTGCCGACAGATCCCTTCTGCCGGGTCAGGAGGCGGGCGAGAACTCGGGGGCCTGGCTGGGTGACTGCTTGAGGAACTGTTCGTAGGCCCGCTCCTCGAACCACCAGGCGTCCGGGGTGTGCCGCTTCGGATGCCAGGGTCGCGGTTCCACCAGCGTTTCCAGGTCGCCGTCGGGGTGCTGCAGGACGACGCCAATGCCGTAGAAGCCGAAGTCCAGCAGCTGTTTCGGGGAACGCCAGTCGGCTTTGATGCCCTGCGTGGTATGGCGCCCCGTCAGCTCAATTAGAGTGACGGCCGTTGGCGTGCGAGGTGGGGCGGACCAGGGCGGGCAGACATGCACAGCGACAGGGTGAAGCAATCGCAGCCGGAGCGCCATTTTGGACCGTTCACGGTGCTCGGGGAATTGGCCAGTGGCGGGATGGGGAGGGTGTATCTGGCGGCGTCCGCAGGCGGGCGAACGGTCGCGGTGAAAACGTTGCTGGCCGACGACGCGAGCGGTGTCGTCGCCCAGGCGGACCGGCGCCGCTTCGCCCGCGAGGTGGCGCTCGCGCAGCGTGTGCAGGGGGTCTACACCGCGAGTGTGGTCGCTGCGGACGCGCAGGCGCCGATGCCGTGGATGGCCACCGAGTACATTGCGGCCCCTTCCCTGCGAGACCTGGTGGCGAGCTGCGGAACCCTACAACCGCAGGCCTTGTACTGGGTCGCCGCGGGTATCGCGGAGGCACTGGTGAGTATCCATGCCGCGGGGCTGGTGCACCGTGATGTGAAGCCGTCGAACGTTCTGCTTCCCATCGACGGCCCCCGGGTCATCGACTTCGGGATCTCCCATGCCATCGACATGACGAGGACGCAGGCCGTGCTGGGCACGGTCGCGTTCGCCGCGCCCGAGCAGGCCCAGGGGCAGGCCACCACACCCGCCTCGGATGTCTTCTCGCTGGGCGCCACGCTATTCCATCTGGCGGTCGGCCGGGCCCCGTACCGGGACGGCGGCTCGGGCCCGGCGATGGAACAACTGGTGCGGGCAGCGACCGGTGACCTCGACGTGTCCGGGCTGACGCCCGAACTCCACGCCCTGGTCCTGCCGTGTTTGGCACTCGACCCCGCTCACCGCCCGATGCCAGCCCAGATCCTGGAGGACTGTGCAGGGCAGTTGCGGCGCCAGTCGGCCGGCCGGGGCGGCAGGCATTGGCTGGACCCGGCCTGGACCAGCGAGATCGAACGGTATGGCGAGCGTCGGTCGCGGGAGGTGGAAGACGCGCGGCAACGGGTGGACCCGGACGCGGTGACTGGGCCGGTAGGAGCACCCCAGCGCACCACAGTGCTGCCACCCTCGCCCCAGCACGAGGACGCGCCGCCCGGCCGGCGGGGCAGGCGGGGACAGCGGCAACGCCTATGGGCCCTCGGTTCGGGGGCGGCAGTGGTCGTCGTGGTGGGGGCGCTGCTGCTCTGGCAGCCCTGGCAGGGCGGCGGGCCGGCCCTCGTGGCGCCGGACGAGCCGGTGGGCTTCTACGCCGTGGACAGCAAGGCCGACGGCGTGTGCTCCACCGATCCCCAAGCCCAACCCGTGCGCGCTCCCGGCACCGAACCGGCACGGTCCTACACCGCGGACGACCGCAGCGCGTGCGTCACCGTCACTACGCCGGGTGGCCTGCAGGTGAGGCAGCTGGACGGCGTCCGCACCTTCGAGGACGCCCAAGGAGGTCGGGACTGGATCGTCGAGGTCACCTTCAACAGCCAGGACGCCGCCCAGTTCTCCGATCTGACCGGGCAGGTCGCAGGCCAGCCGCAGCCACGCAACGAGATCGCCATCGTCATGGGCAACCGGATGCTCGCCAACCCCGTCATCATGCAGCGCTTGGCAGGCCGCACCATCCAGATCGCCACCCACCTCACCACAGCACAAGCCCGGATCCTGGCCGAAGCACTCGGCGCCCGCTGACCCTGCGATGACGAGCAGTCAGCACCAGGTTCCCGCCTATGAACGTCCAGTGGACGTGGTCGCGCCGGGGGCACCGACTCTGTTGCTCAATTCGTCTGGGCTCGGGGACCGCTGATGCGCGAGGGCGACTTGCCCGGTTCTTGACGTTCTGGTGGTGAGGCTACGGGCACGGGAGGTGCTGACGAACCAGATGCTCAGGAATATGGAGTTGCGGGCGGCGGCCCGGCTGACCGAGGCGCTTGGGATCCGTTGCCGCGTTGCAGGCCGTTAGCCTGTCGGTATGTCAGAGCGTGTCATGCCCGGTCGCACGAACGGCCTGATCACCCTGGGTGCCGCGGACGCTCTGTGGGTCGATTTGACGGCCGACAGTGCTGTGCCGACGGCTTCCGGGGCATTCACCTGCTCTCCTGCCCGTGCCCGGGTGGGGTACGTCCTGCTCGGCGGCCATGTGGTGGCCACGGTGTGGCCGAGCGGCGGTCAGTGGGGTGTTCCGGAGGTTGAGGTGCGCCGGGCGGCCGCGGAACTGAACGCGGTTGGGATGGACCGTCAGGACCTGGTCCGCATCGGTCCGTTCCGTGGGGCGCCGAGGCAGGAGTGCAACGAGGAAACGCCGCTGCGTTGGCGCCAGCGCATCAAGGGGGAACTGCAGGAGCTGGGCGGCCCCGAGCGGGCAGCACGACGTGAAGTCGGCCGGCCGTACCATCTGGCGGGGATCGACTGGCGACAGATACTCGTGGAGCAGACCCGCGACGGGACGCAGCGCACGTGGTGGCTGCCGCGCGCTGTGGTCAGGCTGCTGGACGCGGCCGAGCACGCCGAAACGCAGTGGGTGCAAGCCGCGCGGACCCGCCAGGCAAGCTCAGCCGTCACCGAGCCGCCCTCCCGCCCCCGGCAGGCCCGAGACGCCGGCGGTCGGCAGACGACGAGCCCCGAGGGCCCCACCGCCTCGCTGCGCCCGTACAACAAAGAGCTGGAAGGCCAGCTGTACTCGGTGCTCAGCAGGAAGCCCGGTACCTCCCGCAGGGTGGCTGGGTGGGCGTGCGCCGTCTGCCGCACTGCGCCCGCCACCGTGCTCGACCACTGCCACGAACACGGCTACGTCCGCGCCCCCGTCTGCCAGTCCTGTAATACACAGGAACGCCCCGACCATCTGTACAGCAACGACATCCGCGTGGCGAACCGCTACACACGCCTCTTCCACACCGACACCGACGACTGGCTCCGCCACTGGCACCGTTGCCCCGGCTGCCGCGCACGCACCACCCTGCCCCTGCCGCACCTCGCCGCATGGACCGCCCACGTAGCCTGCCGATCGCTGCGCCCGACCCACCGCGCCCCCCGCGGGCGTAAGCCCTGCGGTGTCCTGCGCGTGTCCTGGACGGGCAGTCAGAACGCGCCCCGTTCCTGCATGTTCACTGTCGCCGTCGACTTCTGCCCCTCCGGCGAGCACCGTGTCCTGGCGCGAGTCCCCTACCGCGAAGCTGCCGAGCGGTTTCGTGCCTGGTTGGCCGAGACGGCCCCTGCCGTGGCCGCCGCGGCCGGTCCTGACCGCCTGGACGGCCTCCCTGCCCAGTTCCGGCCAGTCATCGCGGACACCAGCGGCGAGGACCTAGAACTGTTTTGAGCGGGCACCGGGAGACCTGACACCCCACCGTCACCTCGCAGCTGCTGGCCCCCGACACGGTCACCCCGATCAGGAAGCCGCACGCTTCCACTCTGTTCAGCGGGCCCTGCACCAGGCGCTGCCCCGGATGCAAGAGGAAGTGGCCGGTCTGACGGCCCAGGCGCGGCCGCTGATGCCTGCCTACTGGCAGCCGCGCCCGGTGGAGCACCGTCCCGTCCCGGGGCGGCTGCCGGTGCCCGCAGGTTGGTTCAGGTCGCCTGCAGTTCCTTGAGCCGGGCCGCGTAGGTCAGGGCGATCTGCACGGTCTCGTCCGGGTCGGTGGTCTCCAGCCGGTTCAGGTCGTCCACGGCCTGGTCCCGGGCCGTGCGCCACTCGGCCACCACGTCCGGGGTGTGGCGGCCGGGGTTCCTGCGGGCGTCTACCAGGCGGGCGTTGTACCAGGCGATCACCCGCTGCACCGTGGTTTCGGCCTGCTCGGTGTCCCCGCCCGGCAGATGGCGCGCCACCACCCTGACCACCGAGATCGCCGCCCTCGCCCGCGACGCCGGCACACCCGGCCCGGACATCGAGGACCGCGCCGCGCTGCTGCGGACAGAGATCACCACCGCCGGAATCACCGCCGCCGCGCTGCTGCTCGAACTCGCGCTCGTCCTGCACCACACCGTGCGCGGCGACGACACCGCAGCCCAGGGCGACATCGCCCGGCTGGAAGAACTCACCCGCGGCGGCGACTGCACGTACTACACCGACATCGCCCACTTCGTCACCGGCCTCCCCGCCACCAGCCCCTCGCCGACGCACTGGCTGGACACACAGCAGGCCACCCGGCAGCGGTGGCGGACCCTGGCCACCGCCCACCGCAACAACCCGAACGCAGCAGGCTGACCGGCCGGAAAACACGAATACCGATGGACCTTCAAGGAATCGGCGCGATGGGAGCCATGCTCGTCGCCGCCGTAGGAATTCCCGCGACCGTCCTGGTCGGCAGATGGCAGATGCGCGCAGCCCTGCGCAGCGCGGAGGCCACCAGCCAGGCCGGGATCTCACAGGCGGAGGCAACCTACCGCGCAGCGCTCGACCAGGCCGCCGCCCAGACGACAGCCACCCACGAGCAATGGCGCCGCGGCATCCGCCGAGACACCTGGGCCGCATTCCTCCTCGCCGTCGAAGACACCATCAGCTCCGGCCACTCAGCTCTCAACGGGACCGACGAGGACCTGCCCGCGCTGCGCCGCGCCATGAGGACAACGCTGGTGGTCCTCGAGCTGGAAGGGCCGCCTCCCGTCGTGGAGGCCGCCAACCGGTTACGGCTCAAATGCAACGACTACCTGGAGCTCGTCGAAGGTGACCTGCTGGCATCCCGCGCATGGCACAACCTGGGAAGGGCGGCACAGGAAGAACGGGCGAACCTGTCCACAACGCAGCCGTCCCCGTCCACGACGCGCAGGCAGCGCTCTCGACACCGGTGCCACTGATGGGCGGCGTCCGGCACACGGCGGGACGACCGGATCCTGTGCTCTGGGCTCCCGACCCGAGCACGGAACCCGAGGCCGTGTACGAACGGATCGAGCAGGCCCATACGGTCGCCTGGCCGCGCGAAGGCGAGTAGTGCGGTCAGGTCCTCGCGGTCCATGTTCGCGCCGGTGTGCTTGTCGATGTAGATGTGTTCCTCGGCGATACCGGCTTCGCGGAGCGCGTCGATCTGCCGGTCGAGGTCCTGAGCGGTCGTACTGACGCGGGCGTAGGCGAGATCGGCTTGCCGGTCCGGCACACCTGGCCAAGCGGTCCGGGTGTGCCGGGCACGGTCTTGAGACCTACCGGCCGCTGCGGTCAGCGGCTGTAGCGGGGTGGCAGCACAAGGCGGTCGTTGGGGTCCAGAAGGATGTCGGCAGGGCCGAACTTTCTAGCCAGCTCTTGGATTTCAGGGTCGTCGAGGAGCAGCAGGTAGCCGTCCTCGATGAAGGGCTTGCCGTCGAGGGTGATGGTCGGCCTGTCGAACTGGCAGTCGCAGTGGGCATGCCCGGGGCCTTTGCGGTCGGCCGTTCCCTCCGGGGTGAGGCCGTCGAGGCCGAAGTAGAAGGCGCCGGCGTGCTTCTCACGCTCGAACTGGGTTCCTCCTGCGGACCGCACCTTGGGGTTGAGCCCGATGAGCGCGTGGCGCATGTAGTAGCCGTTCGGTGCGTAGCGCCGCAGTGCGGCGGCTGCGCCGCCCTCGATGGCGGTGACGCGGTTGTTGGCCAGCTCAATTGTGGTCCGTTCGGCGGGGACGCCGGTGACGGTGGATTCCTCGATGACGACGACGCCGTCGGTCTGGTCGGGGTAGAAGTTGACACCGCCGTAGGGGAAGGGGCGCCACATGCCGGGGGTTAGGGGGGCGTGGTGTCCGGCGGTGGTGAAGTTGCGGAAGGTCACATCGGTGTTGAGTGCGGTGGTCACCCGGATTTCTTCTGCAGCGGCGAGCTGGGCCGTTGCCCTGGCCTCCAGCGCAAAGTACAGATCGAGTGGGAGCCGGGCACCGGTGGACAGGGCCGCGGCGGTCGCCGTTTGGTGCAGCGAGACGAACCGGGCTCGGCGCTTGGCGATCTCATCGAAGAACAGGTGCGGTGTGTGCACCTCTCCCCACCAGGTCAGTGAGATCACGACATCGGCAGCGCCATGGGCGGCGGGCAGGAGCGGGGAGGGCGTCGCGCGGTCCCATCCGCCTGCGCTGAACGGTGCGGTGGACAGCACGTGGACGTCGGCGTTGCGGTAGGCGGCCGCTGCCGCGATGGCCTGGATGACCACCGGGTCGGTACTGTGCTCGGCAAGTATCAATACCTGTTCCCCTGCCGCGACGGCGGCGTACTCCAGCAGGTTGTAGACGCCGGGCATCAGCTCGGTGATCGACAAGGGTGCCGCTGTCGGCGTGTCCAGGTAGCTGAAGGGGGCGGTTACGGTCATGGTCGTCAGTCTCCGATCCGTACGGGTGTAGAACCGCATGAGGTGGTCTTCAGGAGGAGGTCCCGGCCGGCGCCGGCTCCGACGACGGCCTGGGTGAGGGTGAGGGCGACCAGCACGGTCAGCGGAAGCGCCCAGCCGCCGGTGAGGTCGTGCAGCGCGCCCAGAAGCAACGGCCCCAAAGCTGCCACCAGGTAGCCGACGCTCTGGGCCATGGAGGCGAGCGCGGCCGCCTGCGAGGCATCGGCCGCCCGCTGGCCCTGGAAGGCCAGGGCCAGGACCAGGCACGCTCCGCCGCCGAAGCCGATGAGCACACTGGAGACGACCGCCAGCTGGGGGGCCACCGCCAGCAGTGCGAAACCCACAGCGCCGATCGCCGAGGCGGCCGCGGCCAGGATCCGCTGGTCTTTCCATCGGCGGGTCAGGACAGGCAATGTGCTGCTGGAGACGAGGCCGACGATCTGGAAGAGAAACAGCTGCCACCCGGCGGCGGCCTCGCCCACTCCCTGATCGTGCACGATGCTGGGCAGCCAGGCGATGGTGCTGTAGAAGCCGAGGGACTGCAGCCCCATGAACAGGCTGACCTGCCAAGCCAGGGGGGAACGCCAGGGAATGCGCTGCCGTCCCGCATACGTGGGCGTCGCGGGGCCGGTGCGGCGGTACTGCGGAGCCCACACTGCGTAGGCCAGCACCGCGAGGACGGCCCAGCAGCCCAGCGCGGCGCGCCAGCCCCCGGGCAGATGGTCGGCCAGCGGCACGGACACTCCTGACGCCACGGCGGCCAGGAAACCCATGGCGGTGACGTACAGGCCGGTCACCTGGCTGATCCGGTCCTCCGGCACGGTGCTCTTGACCACGGACGGCAGCAGCACGTTGCCGTAGGCGATCGCGGCGGCGACCACCACAGTGCCCGCGAACAGGAAGAACGTGCCGGGAAGGGACCGCAGCAGCAGCCCGACCGCCAGGACGGCCAGAGAGAGGCCCAGGGTGCGCGGGGCGCCGTAGCGGTGTGTGGTGCGGCCGACCAGCGGGGAGGTGGCGGCGAACGTGAGCAGTGGCAGGGTGCTGAGCAGTCCGGTCCAGGTTCCGGACAGGCCGGTCGATCTGCCGATGTCCGGAAGCAGCGGACCGACCCCGGTCAGCGCGGCGCGAAGGTTCGCGGCCACCAGCAACACGCCCACCAGCAGCAAGGCAGACAACTGGCCGCCACGTACGGCACCGGGCACCTCGCGCATCAGGACCGGCCCCGGTCTACCGCATCGTCGTGTTCGGCGACCGCGTCCTGGCCCGCTTCGTCGGCCAGCCGGCTGGTCACCCGGACCAGCATGGATGCCGCGTGGCGGGCGGCAACCGCGTCGCCAGCGGCGACTGCGTCGACGAGCGCACCGTGCCAATGGTCGTGCTCGACAGCGACGTCGTCGTCCCAGGGCAGCGCCGTCAGCAAGGACGACAAAGCACTGCCCAGGTAGTCGTACAACTCCCCGAGCAGTTCGTTGCCACCGGCCTGTACCACTGCCCGATGGAAAGCGCCGTCGGCGGCAGCGACCTGCGTCATGGACCCCGAGCGGTTACTCTCCTGCACCGCCGCAAGCACCTCGCGCAGCCGCGCAATGTCTGCCTGGGAGCGCCGTTCGGCAGCCAGCCCGGCGGCATGCTCCTCCAGCACCGCCCGCAACTCCAGAACATCCACCGGCCGCGTCGTGGCCGTCCGTCGCAGCAGGACGGCTTCCAACTCGTTGGCCACCCGGACATAGGTGCCGTCACCGACCCGCGACTCCAGCAGACCCAGATGCACCAGAGCCCGCAGCGCCTCACGGACTGTATTCCGACTGACCTGGAGCAGGCCGGCAAGCTCCAACTCTCCCGGGATCCGGGTGCCTACCGGCCATTTCCCCGTGGCCAGCTGCTCCCGCAGCTGGTCGGCGACCTGCGCGGCGAGAGTCGACGCTCGGCGCGGCTGCCGCAAAGCATCCATGGAGACCTCCAAATGTTGGACATCTGAACATCTGCATAAGAACACACGGACAGTCGAATCGGCTAGCGCCGACTTGCGCGGCCCGGCCTCCCTGTTTCACTTCGGGTGGCCGAGCTGGCGGGAGTGGGGCGCAGCGGTCGGTTCGGCGTTGTCACGTTGTTGGGTGCGTGGGTGTCTGACGGTGCGTCGAGGTGTGGTGGGGCCGGGTGCCGACCTGGGATCAGGCCGCGGTAGGTCGGCCGGTGACGCCGGTGATCTGCTCCCGGATGGTGAAGCGGATGGTCATCTCGGCTCGGTGTTCGGATGCGGTCATCAGGTGGCGTCGGGGCCGGAAGTGGGGTGAGATACCGCTGAACGCGGACAGGAACCGCTGGGCCCCGCCCACGCTGCGGAAGCCCTTCATCGCCCGTTCGCGTTGCCTCGTCGGCCGGTGGCTGTTCTCGGCCCGGTTGTTCAGGCCCTTGTGCGAGCGATGCTCCACCGAGGGCATGACCTCGCGGTGAGCGGCGCCGTAGGAACGCAGCTTGTCGGTGACGACCACCCGCGGCACCCTGCCCGTCCTCGTCATCAACCTGCGGAAGAATCGCCTGGCTGCGGCCTCGTCCCGCCGGTTCTGAACAAGAATGTCCAGGACATTGCCGTCCTGGTCGACCGCCCGCCACAGGTACTTCTGCTCACTGTTGATCTTGATGAAGACCTCGTCCAGATGCCACTTGTCCCCGGGGCGGGGCCGCCGGCGACGCAGCGCGCCGGCGTACGCCTGGCCGAACTTCAGACACCAGCGGCGCACGGTCTCGTGGGAGACGGTCACGCCGCGCTGGAACATCAGCTCCTCCACCTCACGGAAACTGAGCGGGAACCGAAAGTACAGCCACACGCAGTGCGAGATGACCTCGACCGGGTGTCGGTGCCCCTTGTACGACGACGGTGCACCCTCCACGGACGGCTCCCCCAACGTGATCAACCCGAAGATCATCCCACGGGCCAGCCAACGTGACAGCGCCGTCAGAACACGACACGGGCGCAGCGGATGTCGACGGGACGGGTGGCGCAGCGTGGCCGGTGACGACCTGGCAGGGTTGGCGGCACTTCGCCACCACCCCTCCCCCACAGCCGCCCGCACCCGGGGAACCAGCACGCAGCAACGAGGAACGCCTTGCTCACCACTCCGCGTTCGTCACCGTGCGGACCCCGGTAATCGACACCCTGACCACAGGGGTACGCACGCTGATGATCCTGGGACGCCATCAGCAGACCACCGCACGGCCCTCGCTGATCGTCACCGGGCCGGCGGCGGCCGGGAAGACCACCGCGCTGCTCCACGTGGGGCGCGCCTGTCACCTCGCCCACACCCACAGCCAGCCGGCACCGGCCGGGACCACGCATGCACCGGTGCCGGTCGCCTACGTCCTGGTCCCGCCTGCGGCGAGCCCGAAAGCCCTCGCGACGGAGTTCGCCCGCTACCTGGGCGTCCCTGTCACCACCCGCATGACGCAGGCCCGGATCACCGACGCCGTCTGCCACACCTACAACCGTGCAGGCGTGCGCCTGGTCCTCATCGACGAGATCGACCGGCTCAACCCCCGCACCACGACCGGCGCGGAGACCGCTGACCTGTTGAAAGACCTCACCGAACGCATCAGGGCGACGTTCGTGTACGCGGGCATCGACGTGACCACGACCGCCTTGTTCAGCGGGGTACTCGGGGCACAACTCGCCGGGCGGGCCTCCCTCGTGGAATGCGGGGCGTTCC
Source organism: Streptomyces sp. NPDC006510 (assembly GCF_040611955.1). Classification (NCBI taxonomy): domain Bacteria; kingdom Bacillati; phylum Actinomycetota; class Actinomycetes; order Kitasatosporales; family Streptomycetaceae; genus Streptomyces; species Streptomyces sp. NPDC006510. Next base: position 19,721 of record NZ_JBEXPH010000026.1, read on the forward strand.
CGGCACGGCTCGGGAAACACGAACCGTTCCGTGAACTGATCGCGGGGGTCGAGGCAGCACTCGATCTGCGTGCGCACCGGGCAGGGACACTTGCCCGCCACGCCTCATACCTCCACCAGCGGACCGCAGGCCGGATCGGGAGCCTCACCCGGCTGATCCGCCGAGCCGCGATCACCAGCATTCTCGACGGCACTGAACGCATCACCAAAACATCTCTGGAAACCATCCGTCTGGACCACCTCGCCGAAACCAACGACACCACCCGAGGCCGCTAACCCAACCCCTCTGACCAGGCAGAACGCCCCTAGCGAGTAGCCGGGAGGGATCTCACCTCCCGGCTCTCTCAGAACCGTGCGTGAACCTCTCGATTCACACGGCTCCCATCACCCGGTCGTTCGAGGTCGGAGGATTCTCCAGTGGGCGAAAAGCCCCGGGTAGAGCTTGGCGGTCTTCTCCAAGCCCTGCCACGCCCGGCTCCGGCGACGCCGGAGCCGCTTGTACTTCTGCGTGGCCCATCGCATCAGATAGTGATCGATGCCCTTCAGGCTCGGGACCAACGCGGACGGGTAGAACCGGCCGTAGTAGTTGATCCATCCCCGCACGATGGGATTGATCTCCCGTGCAAGGTCTGCCAGGGACGATCCACTGCGCCGGTGCAGCCGCCATCGGCGGACCTGCGCACGAATGCGCTTGGCCGCCTCGTCGCTGATCGCCGGGTTGAAGCCGAAGAAATAACTCCCCGCCCTCGACCGGACTTTCCGCGACCGGAACGTGTATCCGAGGAAGGTGAACGAGACGTGCTCGTACGAACCACGCCTCTTGCCGTCCTTGCAGTACACGATGCGGGTCTTGTCGGGATGCAGCCGCAAGCCCCCGCACTCGGCCAGCCGCCGACCGATCGCCCGACGCACCTGGTGCGCCTCGGCCTCGGTGCGGCAGTGGACCACCATGTCATCGCAATAACGCTCGAACCGGACACCCGGGAAGGCCCGGTCCATCCAGGTGTCGAACGCGTAGTGCATGAACAGGTTCGCCAACAGAGGCGAGATCGCCGAGCCCTGAGGACTCCCGCGATCCCGCGCGACCAGTTCGCCACTCCTGTGCTGCAGCGGAGCCTTCAGCCAGCGTTCCACATACAGCAGAATCCACCGCTGGTCGGTGTGGTGGGCCACCGCCTTGAGGACCAGGCCATGATCGAGGTTGTCGAAGAACCTCTGGATGTCGATGTCGACCGTCCAGTCGGTCCTCCAGCACCGTTCCCGGCAGGCCGCGACCGCGTCCAGCGCGCTTCTGCGGGGCCGGTATCCGTAAGAATCGGGGTGGAACATCGGTTCCACCTCCGGTTCCAGGACCATGGCCGCCGCTGTCTGCGCGATTCTGTCCGCGACTGTCGGCACTCCGAGAACCCTGACCTTGCCTGCTCCCCGGGCTTGGGGATCTCCACCATCCGCACCGGCGGCGGGAAGTAGCTGCCCGACGCCATTCGATTCCACAGTTTGTAGAAGTTGCCTTGCAGGTCAGCCTCGAACTGCTCGATCGATTCGCCGTCGACCCCGGCCGCTCCCCCGTTCGCCTTGACCCTGAGATACGCCTCCCAGACCACATGCTTCGAAATCTCGAACGGCTTTGGCCCGCTCATCCGGCTCCTCCCGGGAACTCCGGTTGACCGCCAAGCGGACCTGGATGGTCCGTCCCCTTCGCTCCACCCGCATTACCGGGCTTCCTCACTACTACGAGACGGTCTGCCCCCGTGCCCCGCATCGGTACTCGGCCCCTTTCGGTGTTGGCCGCTTGGAGGTCTCCCTCCCGCCGCCGGCCTCGCGGACCGGCAGCAGTATCGGGGCGACAGGTTCTCACGTTCCGTGCAAGAGCCCAGGTCAGGCTCGCGCCGCCTACATGCCGGACGCCATCCGGGCAGTCAGCAGGCTCCCCCCGGACTTGTCCCGGAGCCCTGGTCTCGCCCTGGTTTCGACGCCACTGGAATCTATTACGACACGTCATCAGCGGTTCGCTCTCGCTCGCCTTCCTGACCCACACCTGACGCGATCACCGCCGCGCCTTTTCCCGCAGCGCTCACCACGAACGGCACTTGACCGACGCAGCCTGCGGTGGTTTGGAGCCTCCCCCTGCAGGGCGACTCCGGAGGACCTACCTCCATCTCTCACACAGCACCGCTTCCAGAAGCTCCTACATCGACGCCTCCTTCAGCGTTCGTGACACACGACCAGCAGAAATCAAGGGATCACGTTCGGTTGAGATACAGCTTCTGAAAACACCCCGGACGGTTCTCACCCAACCTTCAGCACCCCAGCCCAGCCCCGCACTCACACCCCAACTCACACCAGGGCTCAATACCGGCCGGCCTCCTCGCGCCGGCCGGGATTGCGGCTGCTCCTTCCGGTGGGCTTCGGCTGGGCGGCGTTCGACCAGGTCGGGTTGTTGGGAATCGCCGCGTGGGCGCGAGGACGCTGTGTGAGTGATTCCGGCGGAACGGCCGGGTCGCAGTGCACGCGCTGTCGGAGCATCGGTGCGCTCTTTCGCTAATGTCCAGGACACCGCGTCTTCGCGGGCGAGCGAACGTGAAGGTGCCCCAGCTCATCGATTCCGGCAGCAAGGAATGATCACCATGGCCGTGTGCGAGGTCTGCCACAACGACTACGAGCTGGCGTTCGAGGTGCGTGCTGCGGGAGGGGCGGTCCATGTTTTCGACAGCATCGAGTGCGCTGCCCAGAAGATCGCCCCGACCTGTGTCAACTGCCAGTGCCGCATCCTCGGCCACGGCATGCAAGCCGACGGACAGTTCTTCTGCTGCGCACACTGCGCGCGTGAGAAAGGTTTGTCCCGGTCCCAGCTCGTGGATCACGCCTGAACCCCTCGGCCCGGTCGCCGGACCACACTGCGGAACACCCTGCTCTGCGTGCGGTGCTGCTGCCTGGCCGGTCGGCCGGTGGACAGCGCTTCGAGGAGGTCGCCCACGGCCGGGGCACAAGCGGTCCGGCTGGCCCGCGCGGGGCCAGGCCGGCCAGCGAGGCCGGTCCCGCTTCCGCCTCGGCGCACCCTTACGTGCACGCTCTCACCCCTTCGTGGGCGCGGACTCGCCGGGGTGGACCAGCGCCTGACGGACCGACCAGAGGACTGACACGAGCGGTACTGCCACCACCGCTCCGAGCACTCCCGCCGCGATGGCGCCGCCGATCACCGAGAGCGCGACCACGACCGGGTGCAGGCGAACGGCCCAGCTCATCACGAGCGGGTGCAGCACATGGCCTTCGATCTGGCCGATGACCACGATCAGGACGAGGACGACGGCCGCCACGATCGGGCCCTTGGCCGCCAGAGCCACCACGGCCGCGACCGCGAGGGCGATCGGTGAGCCGATCAACGGAATGAAGGCGGCGAAGAACTCCAGCAGCGCCAGTGGCAGAGCCAGTGGCACTCGGAGTGCGAACAGGGCCAGTCCTACGAATACGGCGTTGGTCCCTGCCACCAGGATGATGCCGCGGGTGTATCCGGTGAACGTACGCCAGGCGGCTCGGCCCGCGATCGCCACCCGGGCCCGGGCCTTCTGCGGGAGTTGATCGCAGAACCAGTCCCACTGCCGGTCGCCCGAGTGCATGAAGAAGACCGAGCAGAACAACGCCAGGACGAATACCGTCACCACCTCGACCAGTCGGCCCACACCGCTGACGGCCGTGCTGATGAGGGCGGAGCGATGGCTCGACAGGTACTGCCCGATCCGGGACTGGAGGTCGTCGAGCGTCCTCGGATTCAGCCGGAACGGCGGCCCCTCCAGCCAGTGTTCGATCCTGTCCAGTCCGTCGCCGAATTCCCGTTCCAGCCCGGCACGCTCTCCGGCGGCCGCCTCGCCGACGAGCGTCAGGACACCGAGGACGAGGACGATACTGCCGAACAGGGCCACGGCGACGGCGAACGACCGCGGCATCAGGCGGGCCAGAACGTCCGCGATCGGGCGCAGCACCGCGGTCACGACCAGGCCGAGGAAGACGGCTGCCGCTACCTCGTGGAATCGCCCCAGCGCAGCGAAGGCCGCGTACACGACGGCTCCCACGGCGAGGCTCCGCCAGGCGTAGGCGGCGGCCGTCTGGAGCGTGGGGTTCACGCGTGGCATGTACTGCGGGCCGGGCAGCGCCTGTCGCACGCCCGGGTTCCCGGCCGCGGGGCCGGTCGTGCCGCGCCGTGCCCGGCGTGACGCGGCGCGGATCCGGTGCCGTCGTCCTTCGGACGGTACGCCGGGGTCCGTGTTGTCGGGCTGGGGATGCGAGGGCCTGGGCATTCCCTGCTGTTACCAGAAAGGGCCGCGTCTTCCGGGCTCCCGGGCCGACATGTACAGGATGTCACCCCACGGGCGGAGTCACCGGCCCTCGGAGGCTCTGCGGCATGCCCGGCGGAAGGCGGAAGCGGAGCAGGACGTGGCGGAGATTCCGTGGGAGGCCCGGATCCGGACAGTCCTGTCGCTGCCGACGGTGGCGAGCCGGGTGCCGTCGGGCGCAGTCGCCACCTCCTGTACACAGCCGGTGTCTCCGGTCAGGCAGGCGGTCTGCTCGCCGGGCGGCTGGGTCCCAGATCCGCACGCGGTGGCGAGCCGGGTGCTGTCCGGCGCGACCGCCGCGCCGGCCTCCGACCCGTGGGCCGGTTCAGCTGGACGGTTCCTCGCCGGTGGCCCCGTCCCGGATCTGCATCGCCCTGCGGGGGCACCTGCCTTCAGGTCTCCTCCCTCGCGGCACTCGCGCGGGCGCCGCTCATGAGCGCCTACTGCGCCTCCAAATCGGGCGCTGAGTCCTTCGCGCGGGTGCTGCGGGCCAAAGTGGCGCACCAGTGGGCGTGGCCTACCTGAGCTGGGCGGACACGGAGATGATCCGGGCCGGCGACACGTCCACTGCCCTGCGTACTCTGCGGTCGGCGCTGCCGTGGCTGGCCTCGCAGGCCTATCCGGCGCCGGAGGTTGCGGAGCGTCTGGTACGCGGCGTCGAATGCCGTTCCGCCGCGGTCTGCGTCCAGCAGTGGGTGCGCGGCGTGCGGTTCGCGCGTCCTTGGCTGCCGCCTCTGGTCGCGCTCCGCTCCTGTTGGATGATGCGGCGCCTGGAGTGAGGCGGGGCATCGCGGTAACCGGGCCGCTCGGCGCGGGCGGCGAGGCGGCGGTGGGCGGGCGCGCCGACGGGGTTTCCGGCCCAGGTCCTGTGCGCGATGGGAGGTAAGAGGGCCTCTGGGCGAATGGCAGGAGCCACATTCTCCCCGGCTGTGCCCCTGCTCGTGCGCGGGGACAGGACCCTTCCGGGCGCTCCGGTCCGCTTCCCGGCCCGTACCTGTCAGGGGGCCTGGAGGTATGTATGCCGCGGCCCTTGTGGAACGGAGCAGTCAGTTGTGGCCTGGTCAGCATCCCGATCAAGGTCGTCAGCGCGGCCGAGGACCGCTCGGTTCATTTCCACCGGGTCCATCTGGAGGACATGGGCCGGGTCCGTACCCGCAAGGTCTGCTCGAGCGTGCCGTCCAGCTCACCGGCACCATGGCGCTTGAGGACATCTCGGGGTTCCGGGATGAGTACCGCGACGCCCTGGAGGAGCTGATCGAGGCGGAGTCGCAGGGCAGGGGTTGCTGCTTGCGGGGGGTTCCCGGCGTGCTTTTGGCCCATCGGTCTTCGGCGGGGCCGAGGATGGACACAGTGCGGCATTGGCCAAAGTCGCGGTGGCCAGCAGCGTTGCGCCGGCCGGAGCGGCAGCCGCCGGCGCGATGCGCAGTGTTGTCGTGGGTGAAGTCATGACCTGCCCTTCTGGGGATTTCCTGGAGTGTGAAGGCAGGAGCCCGCGCAGGAGGGTCTGGACCGTGCAGTACAGGGGGCCGGGACCTGTCGCGGTTGCGGTCGTCGGGCTGTCCGGCTGCGGTTCGTTCGCGGCGGTGGCCGCGGGCGACGGGTATTTGTCGCGGGACCCCGTGGTCGCAGCCGCGGTATCGCCCGGCTTCTGCTGCGTCACGCGTTGGGGTGAGGATCGATGCTCTGCAGTTCCAGGCCCATGCACTCGGCGAGGCCTGTGGCCAGTGCCGACAGCGTCGGGTGCTGCCAGACAAAGTTGTTGGCGAGCTGGACTCCGAGGTCGGATTCCAGACGGACCCGTAATTCCATGGACAGCAGCGAGTCGAAACCCAGCGCCTTCAGAGGGGTCTGCGGGTCAAGAGTGGTGCTGCCCAGCCGGAGAACTCCGCGAATGTGCTCGGCCATGTAGGTCTCCAGGGCCTCGCGCCGGGCGATTCCTGGCGCGAGGCCCTCGAGACGGCCCCGGATGTCGCGGGAGTCCTCCGGCGCGTCCACCGGGTGTTCGTTGTCCGGGGCGAGGAGGCTGAAGAACGAGGACTGCCGTCCGGTGAGGGGAATCCAGGTGCTCGGCTTCCCGGGAATCACCCCGGTCTGGACGCGTCCGTGTGCCAGGAGCGAGTGGAGCGCCAGCAGTCCCTTGTCGGTCGGGATCGTGTCGTAGCCCCGGCTGCTGAAGTCGGTTGCGACACCGGTCTCGCCCCATGGCCCCCAGTTGACGGCGAGCGTGGGCATGCCTGCGCGGCTGCGCCATGCGGCGAAGGCGTCGAGCCAGGAGTTGGCGGCTGCGTACACGCCCTGCCCGGGGTTGCCCAGCAGGGAGGCCATGGAGGAGAAGACGGCAAACCAGTCCAGTGTGTGCGCTGCGGTGGCGTTGTGCAGGTTCCACGCGCCGGTGACCTTGGGGTTCCATACGCGCTTGAGCTGGGGGTCTCGGATGTTGGTGATCGCGGCGTCCTCGAGGACCATGGCACAGTGGATGACACCGCGCAGGGGTGTCCGGTCTTCGGTGGCGGTGGCCACCAGGCGTTGTGCGGTACCGGGTTTGGCGATGTCGCTCAGTACGACAGTGATCCGGGTGCCGCCGGCGGACAGCTCCGTGATCGCGCGCGCGGCACCAGGAGAGGGAGGTGTGCGGCCGTTGAGGACGATGTGGCTTGCGCCCTGCTCGGCCAGCCAGTGCGCGGTTGCCAGGCCGAGGCCGCGCAGGCCGCCGGTCACGATGTAGGCGCCGTCGGTGTGAACGACAGGCGGTCCCTCGGGAAGGACCGCAGTGGTCTTCCCCCGGTTCGGGATGGTCAGGACCAGCTTGCCGATGTGGCGGGCGCCGGCCATCAGCCGGAAGGCGTCGGTGGCTTCGGCGAGCGGATACGGGGTGCAGAGCAGCGGCTTGAGGCGGCCTTCGGTGAACTCGGTGACGACCTCGCGCAGCACGGTCGCGAACAGGTCGGGGCGGGTTTGCTGGAGTTCGATGAGATCAACGGTGCTCAGGGTGATGTTGTGCCGGAACGGGGCCAGTCCGACAGGGGCGTTGGCCAGGATGTCGCGCACTCCCAGTTCGATGAAGCGGCCGAAGGGCCGGAGCGTCTCCAGTCCTGCGCGCACTGCCGCACCGGAGAGGGAGTTGAGGACGACATCGACGCCCTGGCCGTGGGTGGCGTTGCGGGTCTGCTCGGCGAAGTCCAGGGACCGGGAGTCCATCACCCGGCTGATTCCGCTGCCGCGTAGGTATCGTCGCTTCTCTTCGTTGCCGGCTGTGGCCAGTACCTGGGCGCCGAGCAGCTTGGCGACGGCGACCGCCGCCAGGCCGGTGCCCCCGCTGGCCGAATGGATCAGGACGCGTTCTCCCGCGCGCAGCCGGGCGACGTGGCGCAACGCGTACCAGGCGGTGAGGAAGGCCGTGGGCACTCCTGCTGCGGTGACAGGGTCGAGCATGGCCGGAATCGGGGCGACCACGGTCGCGGGGACAGTGACGAACGAGGCGAAGGCGCCGCCTTCGAGGTGAACGGCGAGCACCGGGTCGCCGACGCGTAGGTGCTCGACGCCTGGCCCGGTTTCGGTCACCACACCTGCGCACTCGAAGCCGATCCGGTACCGGATGTCCTGTTCGCCGGGCAGGAGGCCCATAGTCGTGAGTACGTCGCGGAAGTTGAGGCCCGCTGCCTGGACGCGCAGTTCCACTTCGCCCGGTCCTGGAGTCCGCCGCCCGGTCGCGGCGAGTTCCAGACTGCCGAGGTCCCCGAGCCGCCCTGCCCGGAGGCGGAATCCGTCCACCCCGTAGCGCACGGTGCGGGTGGCGGCCGTGATTTGTTCGGAGGCGGCGAGGGGGGCGTGATCGAGACGGGCGATGTACCGGGTGGTGCCTCGTAGGGCGATTTCGTCTTCGTGGCCATCGGCGAGCAGTTCCTCGGCCAGGCTTTGCAGGCCCGGTTCGCCGTGGTCCGTGTCCACCAGGGTGGCGCGCATGTGCGGGTGTTCGAACGCCAGGACGCGGATCACGCCGCGCAGGGCACTTTGCTCGAGATCCACGGTCTCGTCGGTTGCTACCGCGCGGGCGGCCCGGGTGACGGCGTACAGGCGGGGAGGGGTGGAAGTGCGGGCGGCTGCCTGGGCCGTAGCGAGGATTCGCCGGGCGCGCCGCTGGGCTCCCACGGTGGGATCGTCCGTGGTGGTGGGTGATGTGCTGCACAGCATGACGACGGCGCGGGCGGGGGACGCAATGGCCTCCAGGTGTGTGCTGACGGATTCGGCGAACGGTCCGAGCTGCTCGTCTCGCAGCGGGGTTTCCCACGCCTCGGCCTGGGCCCCGGTCTCGCGCAGGATGGTGGCCAGTGCCTCGGCGTCGCCTTGGCCCTCCCCGATGACGAGCCATTTTCCGGGCGCCGGCTGTGAGGTGGCCGGTGGACGCGGGACCGGATGCCAGCCGGTCTCCAGGAACCACCGGTCGACCTGGTCGGTCTTGCGTGTGCTTCGGCGTGCAAACTTCACTCCGTCGATGGCCATGACCGGTTTGCCTGTTTCGCTGAGCAGGCGGGCATGCCCCATGGCGCTGTCGGCTGTGGTCTCAACGATCCGGGCGTGGCAGTACACGGCGGTCGCGGGATCTCCCAGGATCCGTACTGCCCCCATCCGGACGGGGAGGATCAGCCCCTGGCCGGCGTCCTCGACGGGCCCTGCGACCAGGAGTTGCAGGCAGAGGTCGACGAGGACAGGGTGAACCCGCAAGGAGAGGTCTCCGGTCCGCGCGGGCTCCGGGACAACGACGCGGGCCCAGAAACTGTCTCGGTTGCGGGAGGCGTGCAGATCTGTGATGCCGGTGAATGCCGGGCCGTGTTCCAGTCCCCGGGAGCGGAGTCTTGTGTAGAGAGCTGCGGGATCGTCGGTGACCGAGTGCCTGCGTGCCAAGGTGGCGACGGACGCGGTGTGGGTGCGCGTGGGCCGGGAGAGACGGCGCAGCACGGCTGAGGCGTACGTCGCCCACTGGCCGTTGTCACCGCGTCCGAAGATTTCGCAGGTGGCGTGGTCCGGGGCGGTCATGGTGACGGTCGTGCTGAGGTCGGTGTGTTCGGTCAGACGCAGTAGTTCCCGGAATGAGACGTCGGTGATCTCTACGTCGGCGGGGGCGGCGTCGAACACCTCGCAGGCGGTGGTCAGTGCGATGGCGTAGTGGGCGGCGCCGGGCAGTACCGGGGTTCCGTGCACTTGGTGGTCGGTCAGCCAGGGCAGCTTCGTGGTTCCGGCGTCTCCCTGCCAGCAGTGGCGCACCTGCTCGCCGGGTACCTCGGTGTGGCTGCCCGGCAGGGCGACGGCCGGGCGTGCGGCGCGCTGCTCGGCGGGGGTGGCCGGATGGGCGGCTTGCACCCAGTGGTGCTTGCGGTCGAAGGTAATGGTGGGGACGTCGGTGAGGTCGCCTCGCGCGTACAGCGGCGACCAGTCGACGTTCACACCCGCGCAGTGCAGGGCCGCGAGCTGGGTGCGGAACGTGGTGGGTTCGTCCTCTGCGCGGCGTAGCGTGGGCAGCACGATGGGTTCGCCGGTCAGGTTTTGCAGGCTCTGGGCGAGGGCGTGTGTGACCACTGGGTGCGGGGAGATCTCGAGATACACCAGGTTGCGGTCCGCGGCGGCCGTGGCCACCGCCGGGCAGAAGCGCACCGGGTTGCGCAGGTTGGCGCACCAGTAGGCGGCGTCGAAGGCCGGCACCTCGTGCGGGTCCTTCAGCACGGTGGAGTAGAAGGGGATCCTGGGGTGCTGAGGGGTCAGGTCGCCGAGGCCGGTGAGAAGTTCTGTGAGCAGTGGGTCCACTTGCGGGCTGTGGGAGGCGACGTCCACCGCGACGGTCAGTGCCGGGATGCCGCGGTCCTTCCAGCCGGCGACGAGCTTTGCGATCTGGGTGGGGTCGCCGGCCACGACGGTGGAGTTCGGTGCGGCAAGGACGGCCACGGAGACCGACTGGGCATTGTTCGCGGCGAGTTCGGTCTCCACCGTGGCCCGGTCCAGTCCTACGGTTGCCATGGCGCCGGCTCCGGCGATCCGGGTGAGCAGTGCGGAGCGCCGGCAGATCACCCTGGCGCCGTCCTGCAGCGACAGGGCGCCGGCCACGACTGCGGCCGCGACTTCTCCCATGGAGTGGCCGATGACGCCGGCCGGCTCGACTCCATGGGCGCGCCAGGTGGCGGCCAGCGCGATCTGCAGGGCGAACAGTAGGGGCTGTACTTTGGAACATTGCGTCACCGGTTCACCGGCGTGTACGAGGTCCAGTACGGAGAATGCGGCCTCGGCGAAGATGTGGGCGTCGGCTTCGGTCAGGGCCGCTGCGAAGGCCGGTTCCTGCTGCAGCAGTCCCCGTCCCATGCCCGGCCACTGCGAGCCCTGTCCGGAGAATACCCATACGGGCTGCCGGGAGGCGGTGATGCTTGTCGGCCCCGTCACCACGGCCGGGTGGGCCCGGCCCGCTGCGAACGACCTCAGTGCGCCGACCGTGTCGCGTGTCGAGCGGGCCACGACTGCGAGACGTCCTCGCCCTGCGCTGCGTCGCAGGGCGAGGGTGTGCGCGATGTCGCCCAGTGGTACGTTCGCGCCGTCGTTCTCCAGCCAGTCGGCCAGACGCAGTGCCGCGGCCGGTAGTACGGCGGGGGATCCGGCCGGTACCAGGACGACTTCGGGTGCGGCAGGAGGGGGTTGTCGTCGGTGTGGCGGGGCCGTTCGGCTGTTCTGTGGTGGTTGTTCCAGGATGACGTGGGCGTTGGTGCCGGAGAATCCGAAGGAGGAGACCGCGGCCAGCCTTGTGGGCGCCTGTACGGGCCACAGAGTCAGTTCGGTGGGTACGAAGAAGCGTGTCTTGTCCGCGGCGATGGCGGGATTCCAGCGGGTGAAGTTCACGTTGGGGGGGATGAGCCCGTGCTGGAGGCACAGGACGGTCTTGATCAGTCCGGTGACTCCGGCGGCGGGCTCCAGGTGGCCGAGGTTGGTTTTGACGGAGCCCAGTGCGCAGCGGCCGTGGCCGGTGCCGTATACCTGTGCCAGGCTGGCGAACTCGATCGGGTCGCCGAGCGGGGTTCCCGTTCCGTGGGTCTCGATCATTCCCACGTCCTGCGGGTCGGTCCCGGCGTTTGTGAGTGCCTGCTGGTACAGGGCCTGCTGGGCGGTGGGAGAGGGGGCGGCCAGGCCGTCGGACCTGCCGTCCTGGTTCACGGCGGACCCGCGGACGACGGCGAGGACGCGGTCGCCGTCCCGTTCGGCATCGGCCAGGCGTTTGAGTACGACCGCGCCGCAGCCTTCGCCTCGGACGAAGCCGTCCGCGGCTGCGTCGAAGGTGTGGCAGCGCCCTGTGGGCGACAGCATTCCCATCCGGGCGAAGGACAGGGTTGTCCTGGGGCGGAGCATGAGTGTGACGCCGGCGGCGAGGGCGAGATCGCATTCGTTGTGAAGCAGTGCCCGGCAGGCCAGGTGGAAGGCGACGAGTGAGGACGAGCAGGCCGTGTCGAGGGCGACGCAGGGGCCGTGCAGGCCCAGGAGGTAGGAGATACGGCCTGCGGCGACGCAGTGCCCGTTCGTCAGAATGGAGCCCTCGAGTTCTTGGGGCTGTCCGGCGAGCTGATCCATGTAGTCGTTGTAGCTGAGACCGGTGAAGACCCCTGTCGGCGAGCCGGTCAATCGGTCCGGTGGCAGTCCGGCGTGCTCCAATGCCTCCCAGGCCACCTCCAGCAGCAGCCGGTGTTGGGGATCGAGTACGTCCGCCTCGCGGCCGGAGACGCCGAAGAAGTCCGCGTCGAAACCGGACACGTCATTGAGGTAGCCGCCCTGCTGAGGAGGTGTGGGCCTGCCGGGGGTTGGCTCGGCGCCGTGTTGTGCCCAGAGCGTCTCGCGTCCCGGCGGCGGGTTCCCGACCGTCTCCTGTCTCTCGGCGAGCAGCTGCCACAGGGCTGCGGGAGAGTCGATGTCGCCAGGAAGCCTGCAGCCCATGCCGATCACAGCGATGGGGTCCGTTGCCTTGTTCGGGGGGTGCCTGTGTCGGCCCACGGGGGTTCTCCTTGTCGGTTGGCTGCGCGTGGAAGCGCTGGGCTCCCGCTCTGCTGACGGCTCATCCGGGCTCGCGACGCGCACGGGCAGGGGCCGGGCCGGGTGCCGTGGAGGGCTGAGGGTTGCCGGGGCGGGCCTCAGACGTCGGGGCTTGCCAGGAGGATCGCGCTCTTCACCCCGCCGACCTGGTAGTTGAAGCTCAGCGCGTAGTCGAAGTCGAGGGGCCGGGTGCGTACGCCGGGAACGGGGTCGAAGGTGAGGTTGTCCGCCGGCTGCTCGCAGTTCGCGGTGGGACATACCTGGCCGCGCTCCATCATGAGCAGGGTAAGGGCGACGCCGAGACAGCCCGCGGGCGCGCCGTTGTGGCCGAAGCAGCCTTCCTGGGATGTCATCAGCAGGTCCTGGGCGGCGGAGCCGTACAGTTCCTTGATCGCGTTGGCCTCGAAGGCGGTGACCACCACGTTGCCGTCGCTGCCACCGTGGACGTAGGGCACCTGGCCGATCTCCCAGCGGTCTGCGAGGCATCGGCGGACGGCGGACACCAGCTCGCGGCCTGTCTCGTCGGAAGCCAGGGGGTTGGTCAGCCCGTCGCGGGTTGTGGCCTGGGCGAGCACCTGACCGTAGAGGTGGGCCCCGCGCCGGGTGGCGTGTTCGCGGCTTTCCATGATGACGGTCACCGATCCCTCGCCGTGGTTGATGCAGTCGGCACGCCGGTCGTAGGGGCGCATGAGGGAGTCGAAGGACGGCAGGAGCGCGGGCATGTCGTCGGACCGGATGATCTCGTACGTTTTCTGGGCGCCCTGCAGCAGGCGCTGGATGTTACGGATCAGTTTGACGCTGAAGATGTCGACGCCGGTCACGACGGCGAGGTCGACCTCGCCGCCGGCGATCAGGCGTCGGGCGTTGCCGATCTGCACCGCGGATGACGCGCAGCCGCACGAGACCGTGAAGTTGGGGCCTTTCGACCGGGACAGTGCGCCTTGGACCAGGGCGACGTCGGAGGGAGTGACGGCCTGTTCTGCCGCGACGAACAGTTCCATCGCCTCCGTCACGCGGATGGTGTCGGGGTCGGCTCGCAGCACGGCGAGGTAGCTGTCGATGTTCGCGTCGATGCCGCCGCGTCCGGCGAGGATCGCCGCGTCGGCCAGGTCGCCCGAGTAGGGGTCCAGTTCGGCGTCCGAGCAGGCCTGCGCCATGGACACCAGGCCGAACCGGTGCGCTGCGGTGTAGTGGCGTGAGAAGAAGGGGACGATGTCGGGGAGGTGTTCGTCGAACATTGCGTCCGAGAGGTCTACGGAGCCGTAGTAGGCGTTGCTCTGCGTGAGGCAGGAGGCCCCTCGGGAGGCGATGTTCCACAGGTCGTCCGCGGTGAAGACGGGGTGTCCGTCACCGGGAAGGCAGAACCCGATCCCGGTGACCACGGCATCCCGCGCGTGCCGGCCGCCTCCCGGGAGGGGGGCCGCCCCGCTCACGACACACCTGCGTGCAACAGAGAAGTCGTCATTGTGATCCCCTCCGGATCAGTTGGCAGCACCCGCACGTAACCGGCTGTGTGGTGCTGGGGAAGAGATTCCGCAGCGGCCGGATTCGAGCAGGTATCTATTCGGCAATGTATGTGCGGTAGATCCACCGGTAGACCGGCAGCATTTCACCGTCGAGTTCGGCATGGTGATCCGCGAACTCAAAATGCTCATAACCGTTCCGGTGGGGAACCGTCACTCTTGTTTCAGTTTCCAGTGATTTCACTTCCCAGGCCGGCGGAGAGCCCTCCGGTCCTCCGCTGAGCATGACGCGAATCGATTGAGGCATAGCGCTCTCCAGTCGGGAGAATCAGCGCTGAGTGATCAGCAAAGACGTTGGCTCGATTGTTTTCCGCTACGCCGCCCCGAGTGCAGCTGGAAATGCTTCCACCACAGAACGGTGAGTGTCACCATGCCGCGCAACTGGTCCAGGAATCCCCTGTGCGGCGCGTCACTTTCCGTCGCGCCGGAGCCGGTCCAGAGGCGGCGCGGACGGTATCGGTGACCGGCCTCGCGTACGGAGGGACGTGGCCGCCACGGGGTCAAAGCCGGCAGCGTGCGCCATCGTGACCGCATTGACCAGCGCGGTTTCGGGGCGCGGAGCGGGGGTCCGGGCGTGGACGGCTGTCGGGATCACGACGGGCCCCGATCGCGGGAGACAGGCCCTGATGGCGGATGGGACAGCACTGGGAACTCGCATGGCGCCCCTTTGACGAGGTGATGCGAGCCGCCTCTTCCTTGCCCGGGGGCGCTCATTGCGACGAACGATCCCGATGCTGCGCACAACTGGCCGGCCAGTTGTGCGGCGGATCGTCGGTTGCCGCACTCCCCGGAGAGGAGGGCAGCCCACCGGTTGGATTCAAAACGGTTATCCCACAGGGCTGAATAATCCCGCAACGAGGCCGCTTGCAATTCACCCGTATGGCGTAATGCAGTGAACGGTGGACTCCGTCTTCCCGGCGGGCTCCGCAAATCCTGCCCCACCGGCCACGAATTCGCATTCGTGACGGTCCGCCACCGGGGTGTCGCGCGAATGGAAATGGTCCGCGCTCCGGCAATTATCCGGCAGTGGCTGGTTGCGGTGAAATGATCTCGGGGTGGCTGCCGCCGTCACGGCGGCAGTGGCCGGCAGCCGGCCACCGCTCCCGGAGCAGATTTCGGACTGGGCCGATCGGGTGACCCGAGGACGCAGCGGCAGAGGAAACATTGCGACGCGGACTGCGCCCGATCAGGCCGCGCCGCCCGGGAGCCGGCAGGGACACGATCCGCCGCCGGCGCCACACCCCCGCGCCGACCCCACCCCGCAGACGCAAGCCGCCTGCAACCACTCACCACCGATTCGGTATTTCCGGGCCTCTTTCGGCCCGGCCTCTCCCCCGCACCTCCCGGCAGTCCACCAGGACGCGGCCCGGGCCGGAATCTCGCAAAACGCCCCTCCTGCCCCTCGCAAAACGCCCCTCCTGCCCCCCTCGCGGGACGGGCCCGGGACCCCGGCGACGGCGAGAGCCGCCCAACCGGTCCCGCGGTCCGGGAGAAGGCGGGCACGGCTCGGCAGGCAGCCGTGCGGGACCTGATCTGCTACCGCCGGCCGGACGGGACAACCGGTTCACACGGCGCCCAGAACGCCCGGATCAACTCCGCCGGACTGCCGGCACGAGTCCCGGGCGAGGCCGGGCAGCTGCGTCATGGGCACAGCGCGACGACTGCTCGCGAAGAGAACTCGGCGTGCCCGGGCAGACCACAACGGGGAAAACGCTGACAGGCACTGGCCGCCGGTCAGTGCCCGGACCTCGTCCTGCCGGCCGGGCCGGCGCAGATCCGCGCGGCACTCACCGAGCGCCCCGGAGACCAGCCGGACCATTCCACACCGGACGGCCGGCGCCCGGAGCCTCCCAGCGAAAGGAATCCGGGGCGAAGGAGACCATTTCTCCCAGGCACCGGGACAGCCGGCGCCGACAGGAGCTTTGCCGTTTGAGAGAAGGCGCCGGCCGGCACGTCGTGTGCCACCACCGGGCTCCTTCCCGCTCGCCCGGCGCAGCCGGATGCTCCAGGGAACTGAATCGGCCCGGGCCAGGCCCCCTCGTGCGCCGCCCCGTCCACGGAGGGCCGAAGACCCGCAGCCATCCGTCGCCCGGAAGACCGCCGCGGTGCAGCACGCCCGCGCCCACGTACGGCCTGGCCGTCACCTGCGGCCGGAGAAGCCACGCCCCACCCCGGACCTTCAGGCGAAAGCACCTCAACGGACACCGGCCCGGCACCGGGTGTCTTCCTGAGTTCCGGCCGGGCCGGTTCCCCGGCGCCCATCAGCTGCCTCGGCCCAGGCATGTCCGCATCGTCGCGCCTGCACCCCGCGCCTTTGCCGGCAGGGCGCTTGGGCGATGCACCCGCCTGCCGAGATGACCTCTGTGCGCCTCGGCAAAACCGGCGGACGGCACAGACCGCACGGGACGCAGAGCTCCGGACCGGCCACGGCCTTGGTCCAGCCGGCCGGCGCGGGACCTGAAGCGGCCCCGCAACCGATGTCTTCAACCGGGCCGTGCAAGGCTCCTCCAGCGGCACGAGGACAACCTCGCTCTCGGATGCTTCGTGTTCCCGGAATACGGCACGAGACTGAGGTCACCGGAGGACCGGGCTCGCCGTCGAGCGCCCGGCCGGCCCGGTGAACCGGCGCCGCAGGCGCTGTTCACCGGGCCGGGGACGTGAGTTGGCGACGGATTTCACCCGGCCAGTGCGATCCGTGCCCAGAACGTGCGGCCCCCGCCGGTCTCCTGCCGCGTTCCCAGTGCCTGCGCGGACTGCGCAACCACCGCCAGACCCCGGCCGTACTCGCTGGCGTTGCCGGCACGGTGCGGGACCAACGGGGTACCCCCCTCATCCTGGACTTCCACGAGAAGCCAGTCACCGTCCTTTTGCAGACGGCCCGTGACCGAGAGGCTGTTGGTATGGACGATGGCGTTGGTCATCAGCTCAGAGATCACGAGCAAGGCCGCACACCGGGCACTTTCGTCCGATATACCCTCGGAGTCCATCCACAGCCGGGCCAGTTGACGGCAGACCGGCACCGCCCGCTCCAATGCCGGCACGCGGAACGAGACCGGTCGCCCGCCGGAGCGGCCGCCGGCCAGGGCCCGGGCCGACGCCGTATCCGGCCACTGTTCAATCTCTTGGGGGGACAGTGCGATCTGCGCCCCCGGCCAAGCAGTCGGCAGCATGGTTCTTCCTCTCTCGCCCCGGGCCTTGCCCAGGTGACGGGGCGGCAGGTTTGCACCTTCGGACACAACGCGGCACAAACCGCCGGCCGCGGATTCCTGCTGTACCGATGCGCTCGCCGGGCAGGGACAACCGTGCCGAGAGCCGAGCGGGCGGTTCAGTGACGGGAAGCAGCGCGCACCCGCCCGACGCCGACCTGCCGGGCGGTGTCCGGACGATGCCGGCCACCGGCCCTGGAGATGATTCAGTGCCGTGAAAAGGCGCCAGACTCCCTGCTCCGGCAAAGCCCCTGCGCCGTGCGCAAGGGTGAGCGGGCCGGCCGAGCACAGCGCGAGAGCGACGGGTACCCCTGCCGGCCGGTGTCGCACCGCACCGGCCCGAGCGGTCCCACCGCAGAACTCAGGAGTCCGAAACCGGGCACTGCACGCCGGAATGGCCGCCAAGGAAGCTCGCACGGTGTCCCCACAGAGGTCACTTGGGCCGCCGCGCCAGCCGGCACCACCGGCACCGACTGGCGGATCCAAACCCCTCCCACGGGAGTGCCCATTGCGGCAGTCCCACCCGGCAGATCCCCAGGCTTTCACCTCACCTGGACAGCTACGAGAGAAATGAGCAGCCGCTCCCCCGGAGAGGGTGGGCGGCCCACCGGTTTGGATAGTGACAGTTATCCTCTCGGGCGCACATGACAGCAACAAAGTCGACAGGATGTCACCCGAACGGCGTACCCATGACAATATCCTCGCCCTTCTCCTCCGGACCGCTCCAAGACCCACCGGGCAGGCCGCCGTCAATCATCTGGATGAAGTGCTTCATGCGCGCGGGCAGCCCGCGATACCGCGGAACCGGTACCGCACGACGCAACGGATCCACTTGGCGAATCGCTTCTTCTGACTTCCCTTGACGACCGCCGGCCCTGCCAGTTCATGGCATGATCCGTCCGGCCTGATCCCGTTGACGACCGCCGGCCCTGCCAGTTCTTGGCATGATCCGTCCGGCCTGATCCCGTGAGAGAATTCGACAGCCGGTAACGTCCTGCAGAGCCACAAGACGTCGCAACATCACACCCCCCGCTCTGCGCCCAGTGCGCACTGCGCCACTGCGGCCGACACCAACGACTCCGCCGAAGCCGCACCGTCACAGGCCAGACCACCCCCCGGCACCACAAATCACCCGGTCCGCACACGGCACGAAACAGCCCTGCCGACCGTCACGAGCAGGCACTTTGATGCGATCTGCACAGTGAGCCATCCACTCGTACCGCAGCACTGCAATGATCGTTTGACGCCGGGTCGCGAAATATGCAGCCTCATTTCTGCAGCCCATGAAGTCGCACGCCGACGAGGGACTCAACCATGAAAAAGACGCCCGACCAACACGCTCCCAACGAAGCCTTCAGGTCAGGCGATCGAGCCGTGCAAAGCTCAGCAGCCACAACTGCATAACCACCGGACGTTTCCGCTCTGCACCACTCGGACCCTCCCGGAGAACCCACATCCATACGAAAAGCAGAATTCCTCCCACACACAAGTCGGCCGAGCCTCGATCTCACAGATGAAACACGAGACGGATCCTTTCCACCACCACATCGATTCAACCGGACAGACCCTCGATTGATTACCACCCCGCACAACCGGCCGAGCAGGGACAACAAGAGCCCGGCGGGACTCCCGCAGCCCCCACGCATTCAGCCCTGCCCACACACCACCAACCCGCAATGCGAGTCGCTTCAGTCGCTGAAAGCGAGTACGTAGCGCCGCCAGCCCTTGCTACACGCTCGAAATCGCTGCGGCAACCACCCGCGAGGTCGCTGCGGCGGCGGGCTGCCCTGCCACACCCGAGGGCCTGACATCGGCGACTCCGCAGGCCCTGATCACCGCCTCCGACCAGGTGATCGACGACTACCGGCATGAACCCACCTCCGGATCCCGCCACTACGACCCCTCGCTCTACGCCCCAGTCCTTGACGGCGATGTCCTGCCCACCGACCCCCTCACGGGGATGGCCGCCGGCGCGACCCTGGGAGTGGACCTGCTGGTCTGCCACACCACGGAGGAGTACTGGTTGCTCGACGCCGTCGGCAGCAGTGCCAAGATCACCACCGCTGAACAGCTTGCTCTCTTCGCTGAGGATTTCGGCCTTCCTGACGGCCTGGTGGCCGGCTATCGCGCTGCGATGCCCCATGCCCCGGTGCTCGACGTCTACCTCGCCGTCTTCGGTGATCTCCTGTTCGGCGAGTACAGCAACCGACTCGCCGAGCTTCATGCCCAAGCCGGCGGCCGGGCGTTCCTGTCGCGTTTCGATCGTCGGCGCACCGGCCCGCACGGAGTCGTGCGGGCCTGGCACTGTGCGGACATCCCCTTCGCCTTCGGCAACCTGGACAGCGACTGCCTGGCATTCCTCATCGGCGGCGCACCCACCTCCGCAGACCATGGACTGGCACGTCGCATGGTGCGTGCGTGGTCCGATTTCGCTTCCACCGGAAACCCGGGCTGGCCATCGGTCAACAACTCCACGGCCCAGGCCAAAATATGGAGCACCGATGACAACCCCACCGACGACAAGCCCGCCGCTGTCCGTGCTCTTTGGGCCAGGGCCGACTTTCCAGTCCTTTGTCCGTGAACCGGGGGCGGGCCCTGTCCTGTCCGGCGCCGGGTCCTGGCAACGCCGGCGCGCACTGATCAGGGATCTTTCATGAGAGCCGGTCCGGGACCGATGACCTCGGAAATCCAAGAATCCGGCGTCACGTCCGGGATCGCGTGCACTGTCCCGGCATATCGCCGGACGAAGCCGGTGTCACCATCAGCCGTGACAGTCATGTCATACCGCCCGCCGTCCGTGGGCCAGGTCAAGGAGACCTTCTCGCGTGGGCCCACCAGCCGAGTGAGTTTCACGCGGCCGGGGTCGTTCGGGGTGACGGTGAAGCGCACTGCCGTCCCACCCTCGTTGGCCAGCAGCAACGCGACGGACGCGTTCTCCGGCTTGCTGCCCCGCAGGACCGCTGTCACCTGAGGCGCGGCAGCGTCGTTCCGATCGGGCGCGGTAACGGTCCTTGCGAAGCGGCAGACGAATCCGTCTGCGCCGTGGACGGTGAAGTCGTAGCGACCACCGGTGCGTACGGCGTCCCATTCATAGTGGCGGTGCTCCGCGGCGCAACGGTGAGCGGTGTTCCGGCGAACGGCCTGACGATGTTGGGGAACACCGTGAAGTGGAAGGCCGCGCTTCCCTCGTTGGTGAGGGTGCAGGTGACCTCGCCGGTGGCGCGGTCCAGCGCGACGTCGGCCCATGGGCGGTAGGGAAGCGGCCGCTGTGGGCGAGGACCGCCGGGTTCCTGCGTCGGCATGGCCTGTGCGCCTGGGGCCGGAAGCTGCACGGGCGGCAGTTCCTGCGCTGCGTCGGCCTGCTCCATCAGCGCGCGGGTGTCGGGGAGCGCGGGGATCGAGTAGTCGGGCCGGGTGAAATCGAAGCAGCTGGTGAGGTCTCCGCAAACGGCGCGGCGCCACTGCGAGATGTTGGGTTCTCGCACGCCTGTGACGAGCTCCAGAAAGCGCAGCACGGAGGTGTGGTCGAAGACCTGGGAGTTGACCCAGCCGCCGTGCGACCACGGGGATATCACCCATAGGGGCACACGGTTGCCCAGCCCGATCGGCTGCCCGTCCACAAACTCCTCGGGGGTGCCCGCGGGCGGGAAGGGCGGCACGACGTGGTCGAAGTAGCCGTCGTTCGCGTCGTACATCACGAGGAAGACGGTGTGCCGCCACACCTCGGGGTTGGCGAACACCGACTGTAGGGCGGTGTTGACCCAGCGCGCGCCGTAGGCCGGGCCGGCGGTCGGGTGCTCGCAGAACAGGTACGGGGAGACCAGCCAGGACACCGTCGGCAACGTACCGTCCTTGCACTGCGCCTCGAAGGCCGCGAGGTCCCACTTCGTCATCGCGTTGATGTAGCGCGGATCGTCCTTGTCGAAAGCATGGAACTGGCTGAAGTACTCAAGAGCGTTGTCCTCATAGTTGCCGTCACGCTCGTCGAGTCCGGGTGTGTGGTAGACGCGCCAGGAGACGTCGGCTGCCGACAGGCGCTCCGCGTACGTTGTCCAGTCGCACACCGGACTCTCGGGCAGCGGGGTGTTGTCGATCCACGGCCCGGTGGTGCCGTCGCGGCCCGGGCCGACCGTGCCGGTCCACAGGTAGAGGCGGTTGGGGCTGGTGGGTCCGGCCAGGGAGCAGAAGTACCCGTCGCAGAGTGTGAACGCGTCGGCGAGCGCGTACTGGTAGGGGATGTCCTCACGGGTCAGATAGCCCATGCTCCGCTCACCCTTGGCGGAGGTCCAGCGGTTCATCGCGCCGTTGTTGATGGCGTCGTGTCCGGACTCCCAGTCGTGGGGCAGGCCGTCGGCGTTCTGCGCGTTGAACTTCGTGGAGTCCATCCGGTAGGGCAGCAGGACGCCGCCGTCGGTGCGGGACAGGGCGGGTTGACGAAAGACACTGTCGCCGTTCGGGAACGTCAGTGCTTGACGGTCATCGAACCCGCGCACGCCGTTCAGCGTGCCGAAGTAGTGGTCGAAACTGCGGTTCTCCTGCATCAGGACCACGACGTGGCGGATGTCGTCCATGGTGTCAATTCCCTTTCGTGGAAGTGAGCAGGGACGCGAGCAGACTCAGATCTGCCCTCTCCAAAGAGTCGATGACCAGCCGCCCCGCCGCGAAGGGGATCGGTACGGTGGAGGGAACGGCCAGCACGACGCACCCGGCGGCCTCGGCTGCGGCAACACCAGTGGGCGTGTCCTCGACGACCACGCAGACGCGCGGATCAACGCTGAGGGCGGCGGCCGCCGCAAGGTAGGGATCAGGTGCCGGCTTGGTGCGGGCGGTGTCCTCGACGGCGAAGGTCAAGGTGAACCGGTCTTCGCCCAGGGCCTTGCGGACGAGGTCGACGACGTGGCGCGGTGACGCGGAGACGATCGCCGTGGGGACCTCGGCTGCGGCCAGTTCGTCCAGCAGGCGCAGTGCGCCCGGGCGCGGGACGACGTCCTGGGCGACCAGAGCGGCGAACGCCATGTCCAGGTCGGTGGCGAGCACGCCGGGGTCGGGGGCCGCAGGGCCGCCGGTGCGGTGGAGGTGAGCCGCAGTGTGCGCCGCCGGACGGCCGAGCACGTGAGGCGTGTCGGCATCGGTCAGGGGCCGCCCGATCGCGTCCGCGATCTGTTGCACTGCGGCCCACCACAGCCGCTCCGTGTCGACGAGCGTGCCGTCCATGTCGAACAGCACGGCAGCGGGACGGCCGGGGGTGGGGTTGCGATGGTTCATGGGTGTTTCTCCAGTGCGTGGCGATCGGGTGGAAGCGGAGGCTCTTCGCATCGAATGCCTGCAAGGTCGGCGGGACGGGTCTGAGACCAAGGTGTCGTCGTCGGGTGGCGGAGGTGGCCGGAGGCGTCAGCTTCCATCGCCGCGGCCGTGCTGGAGGCGTCAGCTTCCATCGCCGCGGCCGTCTGGCTGGCGGTGGCGATCCACCAACACCGGCCGGTCGGGAAGCGTCAGCGTCGCCGTCGCACCGACGTGGAGTTTGGCCGTCGAGTGAGTCGGCACATCCGCCAACACCTCGGTGCCTTCGGCCAGGCGTACGGTCAGCCGGGTCGTCGCGCCCAGGAAGGCTGCGCCCACGATCCGGGAAGTGCCGTCGTCGTCCGCCGTGACCCCGACTGCTTCCGGCCGCACCAGTACGTCCAGTTCGCCGCCTCCGCCGTCGGCCCCGGCGAAGCCCGGTAGCCTCCCGCGAACCGGCAGCGTGCGGCCGAACGCGCATACAGTCCCGCCGTCCGCCCCCGGCCTGGCCGGTATGCGGCTCATCACTCCCACGAACTCGGCGACGAACGTGGTCGCGGGGCGTTCGTACAGCTCTGCGGGCGGTGCGCACTGCTCCAGTCTCCCGGCGCGCATCACCGCGACCCGGTCGGCCATGGACAGGGCCTCTTCCTGATCGTGTGTCACGAACAGTGTGGTGATGCCCAGTTGCTGCTGGAGACGGCGGATCTCCTCGCGCAATGACTGCCGTACCTGTGCGTCGAGCGCCGAGAGCGGCTCGTCGAGCAGCAGGACGCGTGGCCGCAGGGCCAGAGCCCGGGCCAGCGCGATGCGCTGCTGCTGGCCACCGGAGAGCTGGCGCGGATAGCGGGCAGCGTGTTGCGCCAGCCCCACCAGTTCCAGGAGTTCTGCGGCGCGAGTCCGCCGCGCGGCTTTGCCCGTCCCGCTCATCCGCAGCCCGAAGGCGACGTTGTCGAGGGCGTTCATGTGCGGAAAGAGGCTGTACGACTGGAACACCATGCCCGCGTCACGGCGATGTGCGGGAACGCGCGTGATGTCTTCGCCGTCCACCAGTACCTTGCCCGCGTCGGGTCGTTCGAAGCCGGCGACCATGCGCAGTGCGGTGGTCTTGCCGCAGCCGGACGGGCCGAGCAGTGCCAGGAGTTCGCCGGGGCGGACGTCCAGGTCCAGTCCGTCCAGTGCCGTCGTGGTGCCGAAGGCGCGGCGCAGCCCCCGGAACTCCACGGTGGAGCCGGCTCGCGTCGGGCCGACGGTGGTCGGATCGGTGAGAAGGTCGGTCATGAGGTCTCCTTGGGGCGGCGCGTGCGTCCGGTGGCACTGATCACCAGCAGCAGAACCCAGGTGCCGAGGAGGCCGACCATCGACACGGCCACCGACATCTGCGCCTGCGCGCCGCTGATGGCAACGATCCATACGGCGAACGGCTGGTAGCCGAGAACCGCTGCGACGGTGTACTCGCCGAGCACGAGTGCCAGGGTCAAGAACGCTGTGTTGAGCAGTGCCCCGCGAATGTTGGGCAGCACCACGTGGGCGAGGGTGCGGGGCCATGAGGCCCCGCAGGACCGTGCGGCCTCGACGAGTACGCGCAGGTCAACGGCCGACAGCCCTGTGTCGAGCGTGCGGTATGCCAGCGGCAGCGCCATCAACGAATAGGCGAACACCAGGACGAGAGGGAATTCCGGGGCCTGGAGCGCGACCATGAGGTGGAAAAGGGGTGTGCCGGCGAAATGGTCGGGTCCCCAGCGCAGCACCGTGCCGATCCCGCGACCAGGGCGACGGCCGGCACGACCAACGGCAGCATGCACACGGTCTCAACGAGCACGCGCAGACGAGGAGCGGCCAGCCGCACCGTGACCAAGGCCGGTACGAGCAGCCCGAGAACGAGCGCGATGGTGGCTGTGGCCAGTTTCAGGGTCAGGGCGAGACTGGCTGTGAAGCCGTCGGCGTTGAAGATGCCGGTGTAGGCATCGAAGCCGACAGTCTGGCGGGAGCCGCCGATTCCGACGCTGAAGCTGATGGCACATGCGATCGGGACGAGGAAGTACACACCGGTGAGCAGCAGCACGGCGCCCCGCCCGTATCCGGTCCTGTTCAAGCGAGCCATCGCGTGCTCCTACGCTGCAAGGGCACCTGAACGGCCATGACGAGCCCTGCGACCAGCACCATGTCGACGCCGAGCGCCAAGGCGGCGTTGCCCTCGCCGACCAGAACGTTGCCGGAGAGCGCGTCCGCGATCTGCATGGTGACCAGCGGTACCGAGCTGCCGACCATCGCGGCGGCAGTCGCGTAGGCACTGAACGCGGTGCCGAACAGCAAGACATAGCCACCGAGCAGCGATGGCATGAGAATCGGCAGGGCGACGTGCGTCCAGTACCTGAAGGTACCGGCGCCGTTATTGTGGGCAGCCTCCCGCCAGTGCCGTCGCAGCCCCTCCAGAGCGGGGGCCAGTGTGAGCACCATGAGCGGAATCAGGAAGTAGAGGTAGACGAGGGTCAGACCCCAGAAACCGTACAAATTCCAGCCGAGCCCGAGGAGATGGAAGCGGGTGGTCAGCACCCCGGCGTTGCCGAGTGTCGCCACGAAGGCGAAAGCGAGAGGCACACCGCCGAAATTCGCCAGTACGCCCGCGTCGGCAAGGATCGCCTCGCGCAGCGCGCGGAATCGTGAGGTGACGACCGCGTGGGCGATCGGCAGACCGACGACCGCGGCGATCAGCGCGGAGACGGCTGAGAGCTTGATGCTTCCGATGAGTGCGGTCAAGTAGGAGCCCTGCAGCGAGGCGCTCATGTTGGCGCCGGTGAAGTGGGCCCCGCCGGGCACGGTATCGGGCGTGGTGAAGGCGCCGAACACCATTGTCCCGGCGGGCAGTCCGAACGCCACCGCGGCGAAGACGAGCAGCGGACCGGCGCCCAGCCGGCCTGCCGAGCGCGGAAGGCGCAACCGTCGGGCGGAACCGATACCGGTAGGGGTGCTGCGGCCGGAGGGCGAGTGGGGTTGGCGTCTGCGGCGACCGTCTGGAGGTCACTCATCCGCTGACGACCCGGCCCCAGCCCTGGACGACGGCCTGCTTGGCCGTGCTGAGCTGATTCTCCGTCGGGAACGCCGTAGTGCCGCCGGGTGCCTGCGGGAGCTTGGCAGCGATGGTGGTGTCGAGCGTGCCGGCCTTCTGCATCGCGGGCATGAGCACGGGGCGGGCGTGGCCCTTGAGCCACAGGTTCTGGCCTTCGGGGCTGTAGAGGAACTCCTGCCACAGGCGGGCGGCGGGGTGCGGTGCCCACTTCACAATGGCCTGGGAGTAGTACTCGGCGTACACGCCGACGGTCGGAACCCTCACCTTCCAGTCGACGCCCTTGGCGCGGAACTTGTCGGCGTAACCGGCGTTGAGGTAGTCCCAGTCGATGCTGATGGGAGTCTCTCCCTTCTGGATGGTCGCAGGGGTCGACTCGACGGGGTTGAAGTTGCCGGCCTTGTTCAGTCGGGTGAAGAAGTCCAGGCCAGGTCCGATGTCGTCGAAGGAGCCGTGGTTGGCGAGCGCCGCCGCGTACACGGCGCCGAAGGCGGATCCGGACTTCGTCGGGTTGCCGGTCAGCGCGACCTTGCCCTTGTACTGCGGATCGAGCAGGTCGGCGAAGGTCTTCGGGCACTTCTTGACACGGGTCGCATCACACCCGATCGAGACGTATCCGCCGAAGTCGTTGTACCAGCGGGCCTGAGCGTCTTTCTGGGCCTTCGGAATCTGATCGAAGGCGGAGAATCGGTACGGCGCCAGCAGGTTCTGCCCTGCCGCGCTGATGGCGAAGGCCCTGCCCACGTCGATGACGTCCGGGGAGCGGTCCTGGCCCTTGCGGGAGGCGGCCGCGTTGATCTCGTCCTGGCTGGAGGCGTCAGGGTTCTCGACCTCGACCTTGATGCCGTACTTCTTCTCGAAGGTTTCGATGATCTGGCCGTAGTTCGCCCAGTCACGAGGAAGGGCGATGGCGTTCGACTTGCCCTCCTTCTTCGCGGCTGCGACGAGGGCATCCATGCCGCCGAAGTCCTTTGCCGAGGTGGCGGTCGCGGCCTTGCTTCCGCTGCCTCCCGCCCCATCTGCACTGGTCAGGCCGCATGCACCGAGTCCCAGCGCGGCCGCACTTCAAGGGCGCAGGCAAGGCTCAGGGAGCGAATGTGGTGCAGTCTCACTGAAGTCTCCTAGGTGAGTAAGTTGGCTGTACAACTCGACTCATTACCCCGGGGGGCGGTGTACGGAAGATGAACGCAGACGAACGCGCCAAGGAGCCTCTCGGGAAGAGATCGCGGACCGTTCGACGGGAGGACCTGGCCGGTGAGGCAGGCTCGGGGAACGGATAGGGTCATGCCGGAGCGTCGATGGGCGACCGAGGAAGGGAGAGCGGGATGGCAGTCGCGGGGGGCGGTTCCACCGGAGCCCGGTACCGACGGTTGGCGGCCGACCTGCGCGAGGCCATAGCTGACGGCACCTACGGGTCGGACGGTCGGCTGCCCAGCGAGGAGCGGCTCGCCCAGCAGTACGGTGTGTCACGTGGCACCGTCCGTCAGGCGCTGGCCGTGCTGCGCGCCAACGGTCTGGTGACCTCCCGGCGAGGCACGCGTCGCGTCGTTCTCGGCACGGCACGGACGCAGAGTTTCTACGAACTGCTGAGCTTCACCCGCTGGGCACGCTCGCTCGGAGAAGAACCGGGCGGCCGCACGATCGACATCGAACGCCGTCCCGCAGAGCCGTTGGAGTGCGAGCAACTCAGCCTCGGGCCTGGGGAATTGATCTACCGAGTGCTCCGGCTGCGGACGTTGTCGCGCGTTCCGGTCATGATCGAGCGGACGATCTACCCCGAGCGCATTGGCCTCCTGATCGAACGCCTGGATCCCCACGCGATCTCGCACACCGATCCGCTGGCGGAGGAAGGAGCGGTGTTCGCGGACACGGAGCACACCATTGACCTCGTCTACGCCGATGCCGACGATGCGCGCCTGCTCGGCTGTGCCCCGGATGGACCGCTGATGCGGGAGCGGCGACGAGCCACGGATCAGGCGGGCAGACCGTTGATGTGGTCGGACGACCGCTTTCTGCCGGGCACGGTTGCCTTCACGGTGCACAATTCAGTGGCGACGACGGCACTGTCGCGCCGACGCGGCTGACTGATCGTTCCGGAATGATCGGCGTGTCGGCCGCGACCGAGCGGACCGGCCATACCTGCCGCCCTCTGCCGCGCAACGGCGGTCGGCACACGCCCGCTGTCGCCGCCCGGAACTGGGCCCAGCACTCCAGCCGGGCCTGAGCCGAGTTCCGGTGCCGCCGGCCGAGGCGCCGCTGCGGTCGTGCGGCCGGTTCGGCACTTCTCAGAATCTCGGCGGTGTCTCCGACCAGACGCAGACCGCCGGGGCTGTGCCCGGGTTGTGGTACCGGTGCGGGGTGGAGGAGTCGAAGCTGACACAGTCACCGGGCTGCAACCGGTAGTGCACGCCGTCGATCCAGTAGTCCAGCTCTCCCTCCAGAAGGAGACCGACTTCTTCGCCGGCATGGGTGTGCGGGTTGTCGCCGGAGGCTGCTCCCGGAGCCACCTCCAGCATCATCATCTCAAGTCGCCCCACGGGGCTGGGGTTCAAGAGCGTATAGGTGATGCCCTGCACACCCGCGCGGGTGAGTTCGACGCGTTCGTGAGGACGCGTGAGCACACGTCGTTCACGGTCGACCGCGTGGAAGAGCTGGCTGAGGGTCGTGCCGAGGGCGTCGACAATCGTCCGCAAGGTGTTGATCGTGGGGCTGTTCACCTCTCGCTCCACGTTGCTGAGGTAGCTGCGGGACAAGCCCGTCTCCTCTGCGAGCTGCTCCAGCGTGAGGCCTCGCTGCAGGCGTTCCCGGCGCAGGTGTTGGCCGATGCCGTCATCGGGCGAAGACTGTGGCGGACTCGGCCGGCGATCGTCAGCAGGCACGGTACAGATCCCTTCATCCAGTAAACAGGACACGGATCCATTATATTGTGCAGCCGAGCGTCAGGGCACACGCCGATCTCATCCGAAAGAACACACTTCGCCTGCTTGCTCCTGGCTTCACCATGCGGTGACGGGAGGCTCTGCAGGGCATGCGTTCGGCGGACTTTGCAGAGGAGTGCTCGCCCGCGAATGGAAACCCGGAGGACTGATGGACCACGACGACACGGCACCCACCGTATGCGGAGTGCCGGAGCTGCCCCAGCTTCGGATCGACGTACGGGCACTGGAACACAATGTGCGCCTCATGGCGGACTGGTGCCGTGATCGGGCCGTGGAGCTGTGCCCGCACATCAAGACCACAATGACACGCCCCATCGTCGAGCGGCAGATGGCAGCCGGGGCGTGGGGTGTCACCGTCGCCACGGCAAGGCAGTGCGGCATAGCGCTCGGCTGGGGGGTGCGGCGCGTCATCATCGCCAACGAGGTGATCCACCATTCCGACCTCGTCCTCCTGCGGCGGTGGCTCGATGAAACACCTGGGCTCGAGCTGTACTGCTTCGTGGACTCGATGGTCGGGGTGGGCCTGGCACGACAGGTCATGGAGGGGACCCGTAACCCCCTGCGCGTCCTCATAGACGTCGGCACGCAAGGAGGGCGGACCGGGACGCGGGAGTCCGCCGCAGCGTACGATCTCGCCACGGCATGCCAGGCATCACCGGGAATCCTCTTGGCAGGTGTCGCGGGCTACGAAGGTATTCGGCCGAATCGCCGGGACGCACTCACGATCGCAGACGTCGACGCACACTGCCGGAATGCAGTCTCGCTCTTCCGCAGTCTTGCACCTCTGTTCGAAATCGTGCTGCCCATCGTCAGTATGGGCGGCTCCGCCTTCCCCGACCGGGTTGTCGATGCGCTTTCGGATCTCGCGGGGCCGTCCGGTTTCCCGCCGATGGTGCCCGTCCTGCGATCGGGCTGCTACGTCACACACGACCACGGCACGTACGCCCACGTATCGCCGCTGCCGGAACTGCGCCCAGCACTGACCGTCCGGGCGGTCGTGCTCTCTGCGCCGGAACCGGGACAGGTCGTCGTCGGCGCCGGGAAACGCGAACTGCCCTACGACGCCGGACTGCCGGTCCTCATCGGCTCCCGCGACGCACAAGGAGCGCCTCGGCCGGGCGCGCGGGCCACTGCGGCGGACATCTACGACCACCACCTGGTCCTCTCAGACGCCCACGGCCTGAACGTAGGCGACCAGGTCGACCTCGGAATCTCGCACCCCTGCTCTGCCTTCGACCGGTGGCCCGACATCAACGTGGTCGATGGCGAAGGCCACGTACAAGACGTATGGCACCCCCGATTCCGCTGAGTGATGGCCCGACCGCCGCCGCGGCAGTCGGCTCCGTGGCCGAGGAGCGTGGAATGAGCAGGATGCGGGCGATGATCTGCATGGTCGGACAACACAGCAGGCTGAGCTTGCGTGACGCCGGCTTCCTGCGCGGTCTCCCAGTGACTGCTCCTGTTGGTTGCCGTGCTCGATGCGGGCCGGCACGCCGGGATCCGCAAACTCGCGGGGTTCAGTGCGAGGAATCCAGTTCCAGCAGGCCGAGCCGAGCAGTCCCCCGACGGCCACGGCTCGTTGGCGCGGTGCACGATTGGTGGACTGTTCGGTGTACAGGTGGTGGCTCATGATCGGTCTGCAGCGCATTCTCGACACCGTCGGGTCGGCCGTGCTGTCAGCAGTGTGCGTTCCCGTGGGCACATCGGTTCCCGTGGGCGACGTGGTGATCGCGGAACCGGACGGTGAACTGGAGTTGCGCGCGGGCGATCTCGTTCTGGGCGTGAACGTGATCGACCGAAAGGCAGTCCTGCGGCTGGTGTCGCGGTGTGCCCGGCGGTCCGCGGGCGCAGTGCTCCTCAAAACCCCGGCGGCGGCCGACGCGGAGGTGATCGCGGCGGCAAGCGCCGCGGGCGTCGCACTGGTGCAGGTCTCGCAGCAGGCAGGCTGGACGCAGGTGGTGTCGCTGCTGCGCGCAGCGCTCGACAGCAAGGGGCTCGCCGAGTCCGCCGCGAGCCTGGGAGCGACCGAGGCCGGAGACCTGTTCGGTGTGGCCGACGCGATCTCCGGCATCATCGACGCCCCCGTCACCATCGAGGACCACAACTCCCACGTACTGGCCTACTCGACCCGCCAGGAGCGCGGCGACGAGGCACGGGTGGCAACCATCATGGGCCGGCACGTCCCGGAGGAGGTGAACGCGCACTTCCGGCGGCAGGGAGTCTTCCGCAGGATCGCCCAGGACACCAGACCGATCTACGTTCCCGCCGTCGTGGAGGGGACCAAGCCCCGGCTCGTGCTGCCGGTCCACGCCGGAGGGGACGTCCTCGGCTCGATCTGGGCGATCGTGTCGGGTCCGGTCCCGGACGACCGGGCAGCGGCATTCGCGGACGCCGCCGACGCCGTGGCGCTGCACCTGCTGCGTCGGCGCGCGGAGGCCGACCGGGAGCGCCTCGCCCTGACGGACATGGTGGCACGTGTCCTGCACGGGAAGGACGGAGCCGCTGACGCGGCCCGCCTCCTCGGCCTGACGTCCGGCCCATGGCGCGTGATCGCCGTGGGCGTGCAGTGCGAGGACACCGACGAGGCCGAGAGGAAGCGCCTGACGGTACGCGAACGGCTCTCCCGGTTCCCTGGATCGCGTCTGCGTTCGCCCGCCGCCGTGATCGGCGATGTCGTCTACGGCATCGTCCACGCCAAGGTGGTGAGTTCCGCCTCCGGAAGCCGTTGTGAGTGGCTGCGCGCACTCGGCGACACGGCCGGCCGGGCGATGCCACTGGTCGCCGTGGGCGGGCTCGCCGCCACGGTTCACGGACTGGCCGCCTCCCGGGAGCAGGCCGATGACACCCTCGGGCTGCTCGCGGCGGGCCTGGTCACGGGCACCGAGGCCGTCCACGACGATGTGTGGGCCAAGGCGGTCCTCCGGCGAGTGGCGATGGCCGCCTCGGCTGCCCGGGCCATGGGCACCGGACCACTGCGACAACTGGTCGACCACGATCACCAGTGCGGCACGAGCTATGTGCCGACGCTGGAGACGTGGCTGGAGGAGATGGGCGACCCAAGGGCCACCGCCGCCCGGCTGCACATCCACCCGAACACACTCCGCCACCGGATGCGCCGTCTGCAGGACACCGTGGATCTGCGGCTCGACTGCCCCGAGGTCCGTTCCGCACTGCTGCTGCAGCTCACCGCCCGCCGGTATGGACCGGACGGTGTCCCGCGTCCCGAGGCGCGGTACGGCGCTTGACGCAGCCCGTCAGGGCCCCACCTCCATTCGGGCGAGTCAGCGCTCCGCCCCCGTTGTTCCAGCAGCACTCCCCGTCGTCGCAGGACGGTGCCGTCCACACGATGACGGCGTGTTCCCCTCGTCGCCACCATGGCTCCACCCGCAAAGCCGGGCATCGGTGAAATTCCATGGGAGGACAACGGCGTGAAGATCGGCATTCCCCACGAGGTCGGCGACCGCGCGGACCCGGAGCAGCAGCACACGCCGCTCGCACAAGCGCGGATCGATCTCGCGGCTATCCGCGCCAACACGGCCAGGCTGCACGATGCGGCAGGCGCCGCCGAAGTGATGGCCGTGGTCAAGGCCGACGGTTACGGGCACGGCATGGTGCCCTGCGCCCGGGCCGCACTGGCCGGCGGCGCCACGTGGATCGGCGTCGCGCGCCTGCACGAGGCGTTGGCACTGCGCGCGGCGGGCATCGACAGCCGGATCCTGGCCTGGCTGCTGTCCCCCGGTGACGACTGGATCTCAGCCATAGCCTCGGGGATCGACCTGTCGGCCGGCGCCACGTGGGCCGTGGAGGCGGCGGCCCGTGCGGCTGATACCGCAGGCCGCCCCGCCCTGCTGCACCTGAAGATCGACACGGGTCTCGGGCGCGGAGGCGCCTCCTGCGCCCACTGGCCCGAGGTGCTGGACGCCGCGGCCCGCGCGGAGGCATCCGGGCACGTCCGGGTCGTCGGTGTCTGGTCCCACCTCACCGATGCCGACTCCCCCGGCCACCCCGAGTCCGACAAGCAACTGGAGACCTTCCGCGAGGCAGTCGCGCTGGCGCGGAAGGCCGGGCTGCGCCCTGAGGTGGTGCACCTGGCCAACTCGGCCGCCACGCTGACCCTTCCGCAGACCCACTTCGACCTTGTGCGCCCCGGGCTCGCGGTTTTCGGGCTCAGCCCGATACCCGGGTCGGCCGGTCCTACGGCCCTGGGGCTGCGGCCGGCGATGACGCTCACGGCACGGCTCGCCTCCGTCAAGCGCGTCCCCGCCGGGCACGGAGTCTCCTACGGTCACCGCTATCGCACATCCCGCGAGACGACACTCGGCCTGGTTCCTCTCGGCTACGGCGACGGCATACCCAGGCATGCCTCCGGTACCGGACCGGTGCTCGCCGCCGGCCGATGGCGCACGGTGGCAGGAACGGTCTGTATGGACCAATTCGTCCTTGACCTCTGCGACGACACCGCGGCGGTCGGCGACGAGGTCGTCCTCTTCGGTCCCGGCGACCGCGGAGAGCCCGGCGCCGAGGACTGGGCACGTGCCGCCGGGACCCTCTCGTACGAGATCGTCACCCGCATCGGCGCCCGGGTGCCGCGCACGTACACCGACGGTTCGAGCCAGACCGAACGCTGACGTCACCACGTCACCGTTCCCCATCAGAAAGCACCTGCATGTCTCACCGACCCGTACCGCATTCCCCCCAATCCCCCGTGCGAGAGGCATCCGCTTCCTCGCCGCCGGGAGACCTGCATCGCGGCCTGCGGCCCCGCCATATCCAGATGATCGCCATCGGCGGAACGATCGGCGTCGGGCTGTTCCTCGGCTCGGCCCGAGCGATCCACGAGGCCGGGCCAGGCCTGCTGGTCACCTACGCCACCGCGGGTCTGGCCGTCTTCTTCGTGATGCGCGCCCTGGGCGAACTGCTGGTGTACCGGCCCGTGTCCGGTTCATTCGCGACATACGCGGAGGAGTTCCTCGGCGACTGGGCCGGCTTCGCCACCGGCTGGAGCTACTGGTTGATGTGGGTCGTCACCGGTACCGCCGAGCTGACCGCCGCGGGCATCTACGTCCGCTACTGGTGGCCCGATGTGCCCCAGTGGCTGCCGGGGCTCGTCGCCCTGGCCGTTCTGGGCCTGGTCAACCTCGCCGCGGTGCGCATGTTCGGCGAATTCGAGTTCTGGTTCGCCCTGATCAAAGTCCTGACCATTCTGGCGCTGCTGGTGATAGCAGCCGCCATCCTGATCTTTGGATTCGGCCCCCTCGGCGACACCGCGTCACTCAGCAACATCTGGACGCACGGTGGCTTCTTCCCGCACGGTACGGCAGGGCCGCTGCTGGCCCTCCAGGTCGTCGTCTTCGCCTTCGTCGGTGTCGAGCTTCTCGGTGTCACCGCCGGCGAGAGCCAGGACCCCCAAAAGACTCTTCCCTCGGCCGTACGGCGGGTGATCTGGCGGATCGCCCTGTTCTACCTGGGCGCGCTCATCGCCATCATGGCCTTGGTCCCATGGAACCAACTCGACCCCCACACAAGCCCGTTCGTACTTGTCTTCGCCAAGATCGGCATCCCTGCGGCGGCCGGTGTCGTCAATGTGGTCGTCCTGACGGCAGCCCTGTCCTCCTGCAACAGCGGGATCTTCTCCACCGGCCGGATGCTGTTCACCCTGGCCGGCGACCGGCACGCACCGACCGTGTTCGTGAAGGTCAGCCGCCAAGGAGTGCCCGCTCCCGGAATCCTCGCTTCGATGGCCGTCATGCTCATCGGCGTTGCCGCCAACTACGTTGTTCCGGACAAGGCCTTCGCGTACATCACCAGCGTGGCCACCATCGCCGCCCTCTTCACCTGGGGCGTCATCGTCTGCGCCCACCTGCGGTTCCGGGCGGCCGTACGCGCCGGGCGACTGCGACCGGTCGCCTTCCGCATGCCGCTGGCGCCCGCCTCGAACTACTTCGTCCTCATCTTTCTCGCCTTCGTGGCCGTCCTGCTCGCCTTTGACGCCGATCAGAGGATCGCGTGGTACGTGGCCCCGTGCTGGGCGGCCGTCCTCACAGTCGGCTACCGCATCGCCCGCCGTGGCCGACCGGCGGATACGCGCTCCCCCCAGCCCGGCCGCTCGCTGCGCGACTCCTGACCGCGCGCCTCGGGACAAGGCCCGAGACCGCCCGTGGGGAGCGATGGCGCGTGGTTCAGGACCACGGCCATCGCTCCATCCCTCCTGCGGGGGCGGGCCCTACCGGTTCGTTCCACATCGCCGCTGTTGTTCGTCGGAGCGGTGTGCGTCGTCAGCCTTCGGTCGGCAGTCCGGCCGCGAGGCCGGCGAACCGACCCAGCATGCCGGGGTGAGTGCTCGCGCCCTCGGCCCTCACCTCGGCCACCGAGGCGCCCGGCAGTACGGCGTCGGCGCGGCGGGCGACGAGGTCGGCTGGGTCGACGCGTTCCAGCGGTTCACCGCCGGCCCGCACCGCAAACTGGCTGATATGGAAGCCGGCCTGATGCGACGAGTACGGGAGATGGCACTCGGCACACTCGACAACCACGCGCCCGGCGAAGCGGACCATCAAGTACCAGCCACCACCACCTGGGAGCGCGCGCCCGGAGTCGCCGTCCCCGTGTGCGCGATAAACGGCGCCCTGAACGCACCGGACCACCTCGCCATGGCCGGCCGCCTGGCGAAGCTCGTCCCCGGCGGGCACACTGCCACGGTGCCGGCGGCCGCGCACCACCCGAGCATGGAGAGCCCGGCCCGCTTCGGCGCCGAACCGACGTCGTTCCTGGAGACCTTATGAACAGCGCACTTCTCGTGATGGACGTCCAGCGAGCCATCGTGGACATTGCCGACGACGGCTCCGGATACCTGCCGCGCCTGCGCAGGGCGATCGATGGTGCCCGGGCGGCAGACATTCCTGTCATCTACGTGGTCATCGCATTACGCCCGGGCTTTCCGGAAGTCGGCCCGCACAACAGGGCACTCACCGCCGTCGCGCGAGCCGGGCTCCATGTCGAAGGCGACCCCGGCACCGAAATCCACCCCGATGTCGCGCCCCGGCCGGGCGAGATAGTGGTCACCAAAAGACGCGCGAGCGCGTTCTCGGGCAGCGACCTCGACGTGGTGCTCAGGGCGCACGGCATCGACAGCCTCGTCCTCACCGGCATCGCCACCAGCGCCGTGGTGCTGCACACCTTGTGCCAGGCCAACGACCTGGACTTCGATCTCACCGTCCTCGCCGACGCCTGCCTGGACACCGACGCCGAGGTTCACCGGTTCCTCACCGAGAAGCTGTTCCCGCAGTGGGCGGACGTCCTCACCGTCGACGACTGGCTCAATGCCGCCACACCCCGTTAGCAGCAGACCAGGGAGAGGCTGGTGTGGTGGCGCGCGTCGGCACATCGCTGCTGCTTCGCGCATGACCGTGCCATGACGCTCCGTCACGGCATGCGAGAATCCACGTGGGCAGCGATGCCGCCTTCAACGAGCCGGGCGGGGCAGCCGCGTCGGCCGGAAGGGCGCTCTTCGCAGCGTGCGAGCCGGCTGGCTGGTGCCCCGCTGTCTCTGCCCCAGGACGAGCTTGTCCGCCGGGCTGAGCCGCGCGCCCGGACGTCGCGGCCCCGTCGGTGTTCGTCGGCCAGACCGACACCGCTGCCCGGTGGCGGTTCACCGGGCGAAGTGTCCGGTTGATGCCGCCTGGCGGGGTCAGGTGTCGCAGGTGCCGAGCATCTGGGACAGGGCGTTGGCCCCGCTCGGGCTGTCGGTCGTCCGAGACTCGTGCCCGGCGGGCGTGCGATAGGTTGCCCGCCATGACTGAGCTCGGACCCGTCGCCTGGCCACCTGCCCCGATCAGGACCGAACGGCTCGTGCTCCGCGAGCCCGAGGCCCGGGACCGTGCGGCGTTCATCGAGCTGTTCGCCTCGCCGGAGGTGGGCACCTACATCGGTGGCCCTCGACCGCGAGATGAGCTCGAGCACGTGATGCCTGAGGTGCCCGGGCGGCGCCCTGGCCTTTTCGTGATCGATCTCGACGGCGCGATGATCGGCATGATCACGCTCGATCGGCGCGACGCGAAGCGTCCGGGTCACGTCCGTCCGGATGCCGGGGAGGCCGAGCTCGGCTACATGTTCCTGCCGGAGGCGTGGGGATGCGGGTACGCCGCCGAAGCGTGCGCAGCGGCACTCGACTGGTTCGCCGACGCGCTTCCCGGCGAGCCGGTGGTGCTCTGTACCCAGACCGCCAACGACCGCGCAATGCGCCTCGCGGCGAAGCTGGGGTTCACCGAGGTGGAGCGGTTCGAGGAGTACGGCGCCGAGCAGTGGTTCGGCGTGTGGTCCTCGGTCACGCCATCCGGTTGAGCCCGCGCTCGACAGCGCGGATCCACGATGCCACCGATCGGTCGTCGGCCTCGGCGCGCCGCTTGACCTCGTGGAGCACGTCGAAGGGGAACGAAACACCTCCGGCGCTGCCACCGTCCCGCGAGCCTCTTGCCTGGTCCTGCGGTGAGCGCGTCTTCCTACCGTATGCGGGCACTGCCCTCCATCCGACCGGCACGGAGTACCAGGCCGTGAACGTCGAGATCTTCCCGCATATACGTGACACTGCCATCCGGCTCGGGGCCGGCGTCCCCTGCGCCCTGAAGGTCCTGGCCGGCCGGTTGGCCGACGACCCGGACATGGGTCGGTCCTCGGGCCTGCCCGGCATCCTCACCGTGACGGTCGACGGCGACCTGTTCGAGGACTGCCCCGTCCTTGACATCGGACGCATCCGCGAGCCCGACCGGATCGAGATCCGGTACGTGAGCCTGCTCGCCTCCGCCGAGCCCACCGCAGACGCCCGCCGACCTGCTCGAAGCCCCGGCCCTGGCCACGTGGGACAGGCCCGGCCTGGTCAGAGGGGCACTGGTGTGAGGCAGCAGTCTCGACCCCGTAACGGAACACCGATGGCAGCCCCTGACCGGCTGACGTGAGAACCCGGTTCCACGTGTGGAACACCTACGCGTGCAGCGGCGGCTTCCGCATGCGTCTGCGGGGGTACGCCCGGCCCCGCGTCGTCCTGACCACCACCCGTGACCCGATTCGGGGACTCGGCGTTAGGCAGGCGTGAATCGCCCCGAGTGCCGCGCAGGAGGGACGAAGCGCGGAAAACGTGATGCATACCGAAACGGTGGAGGCATGGCCATGACTCTTTCGCGCATGACGGATCGTCGGGTGGATCCAGGTGACGCGGGGGCCATGCAAACGGGTCGGGCAACGGGCCGGGTACGGCTGGCGAGGTCGGCATCGACCGTGCTGATGCAGCCGACCACTCTGTGCAATCTCGATTGCTCCTACTGCTACCTGCCCGACCGGAAGGTAGCGCGGCGT
Organism: Streptomyces sp. NPDC006510; assembly: GCF_040611955.1. Classification (NCBI taxonomy): domain Bacteria; kingdom Bacillati; phylum Actinomycetota; class Actinomycetes; order Kitasatosporales; family Streptomycetaceae; genus Streptomyces; species Streptomyces sp. NPDC006510. The sequence continues at coordinate 57,466 of NZ_JBEXPH010000026.1, forward strand.
ATGAGTGTGGAGGTCGCCGAGGCCGTGGCAACCGGCGCCCGGGAGTGGTCCAGGCAGCATCCGGTGACCGTGGCGTGGCACGGCGGAGAGCCGCTGGCGGTGGACCCGGCCCACTTCCGTTCCCTGCTGGCGCCCTTCGGTCCGGGGCAGAGTCCCTCGGTGGTTCATAAGGTGACGACGAACGCCACCCGCATCAACGACGCGTGGTGCGAGGTGTTTTCGCAGGTTCCCGTCCAAGTGACAGTGAGTATCGATGGTCCCGGCGAGGCGAACGCCTCGCGGATGGACTGGGCGGGACACCCGAGCACGCCGCAGGTCATGCGCGGAATCGACACGCTGCGACGCGCCGGCCTCGGCTTCAACATCATCGCGGTGGTGTCGGACCTGTCTGCCGGAGCGGCCGGTCGCCTGTACCGCTTCGCCTGCGAACTGGGCTGCGAAAGCCTGGCCGTGAACCTGGCCGAGAAGAAGGGTGTGTACGCAGGAGGGCAGGCGCCGCAGACCGGGGCCACCGCCTTCTGGCAGGAGTTGGTGGCCAGTTGGCAGGCTGCCCCCCGTATCCGCATCAGAGATCTCGACCACGCCTACACCTACATCCGCGAGGAGCTCTCCGGAACCGCGGCGCAGCGTGCCGATCGTCCGATCAAGCCCCTGCCCCTGGTGACCTGGGACGGCCACTACCTTCCCCTCGGCGCGGAACTTGCCGGGTTCCACTCGCCCCACCATGGCCCGTTCACCGCCGGCAACGTCCTCGACACACCGCTTTCCGAACTCGCGGCCCGCGCGGAGCAGGTGCCGTGGGTGGCCGAGGCCATGGACGGCATCGCCAACTGCCGTACGCAGTGTGAGTACTTCGCTTACTGTCGCGGCGGGCAGGCAGCCAACAAGTACTTCGAGACCGGCCGTCTGGACACCACCGAGACCGCCTACTGCCGCACCAGCAAGATCAACCTACTGGAAGGAATCCTGCGCCATGCCGAACATGCCCGCACGTGAACAGGACATCGAGTCGACGGTTGCGCTCGCCGAACGGATTGAGGCCTGTCGGGACGAACTCACCCTGGCAGCGCATCAGACCGACGAATGCCATGACATCGCCAGCATCTTCGGCTGGGACTACTGACTGATCGTTCCGACCGTCGGCCCGTGGTGCGAGCAACTCGTCTCACGGCATCACCGTAGCCGCGCCGAAGGCTCTCGGCGCCACCTGCTCGACGCGGCATCGGGCGGTCAGCGGCCCTGCTCGTGGCAGGGCCGGTCCCGTGCGGGCAGCTTTCCGGTGGCCAGGTACCGGTTGACCTCATCGTCCACGCAGGCGTTGCCGCACTGGCCGTAGCGCGCGTGCCGGTTGGCGTCCTTGAGGGTGAGCAGCTTGTACAGTGCCACGCTGCCCGTGCACGGGGAACGGGGGTCACCGGTGGCGGCCACGATCAGTGCGGGCGTGTCGTGACGCACCCGGGTGGGCGGGGTGTCGGAGTCGTCGGTGAGGCACTGCCGCATCCCGCTTGCCACGATCTTGAATCCTGCCCGGTCCAGGGCCCGGGAGACGGCGGCGAGCTGGGTCACGACGTCCTTGCAGTCGCGGCCCGACTCGACCATCGTGATCACCGCGGCCAGCTGTCCCTGAGCCCGCGCAGACGGTTCAGGACGGGCCGTGCCGATTCTTCGTCTACCTGCACGAGAACCTCCTTCACCCTCTGACGAGAATACCCCGAGGGGTATAAATCAGGATTTTGCTCCGCTCTGCTCGTGTCCCTCCATCGGCGTGAAACGCCCTTGGGCGGCGGGAGCCTCAGGCAGGCGCGCCGGCTGCTGGGCCCGCCGCAGCCGAGCGACAACCGCGGCAGCCAGGGCGATCCCTAGCCCCGCCCAGGTGGCGGGGTGGGTCCGGACCGCGGTGTCGAGCTGCTGGGCGAGGACGAAGACGCCCATGACAACGACGAACCAGCCGAACGCGATGCGCAGCGCGTCCTGGGGAATGCGGCCCGCGAGCCTGCCGCCGACCAGACTGCCGACCACCGCGGCGGCGGTGACGGTCAGGGCCAGGCGCCAGTCGATCTCGACGCCGGAGAGGTGCCCGGCGAGTCCGGCGAAGGACTTCATCGCGATGACGAGCAGCGAGGTGCCGACCGCGATGCCCATCGGGAGCCCGCCCAGGATCGCGAGGGCGGGTACGACGAGGAATCCGCCGCCGGAGCCGACCAGCCCCGTCACCGCGCCGACGACGAGGCCCTCGACCGCGATGTGCTTCAGGGGCAGCTCGCTGTGTGCGGGCCGCGCCTTCTTGCGCCCGTTCCGGGGCTTGCGGAGCATCGCGAACGCGGTGGCCAGCATCATCAGGGCGAACGCGACGAGCAGGACCGTGCCCGGAACGTACTCGGCGAGCCGTCCGCCGCCGTACGCGCCGACCATGCTGAACGCACCGAAGAGCAGGCCGGTCCGCCAGCGGACCCGTCGGGCCCTCGCGTGCGGGACCAGGGCGGCCAGGCTGGTGACGCCGACCACGAAAAGCGAGGTGGCGATCGCCTCCTTGGTGTCCTGCCCGGCCAGGTAGACCAGGATCGGCACCGTCAGGATCGACCCGCCGCCGCCGAGCACGCCGAGACTGACGCCGACGAGCAGGGACGCGGCGACGACCAGCTCGATCACGGCGTGCTCCGCAGATCCGCGATCACCGTGCGGATGTCGGGGCGCGGGCCGCGGTTGTACGGCAGCTTCGACAGCAGAACACCCATGGCACAGGAGTTGCTGAGGGCCGCGTATGTCAGGCCGGCACCGATCGCGGTGCCGATCAGGTGCACGCCGGGCACGAACACCCCGACAAGGCCGGTAGCCACGACGATCGAGCCGGCCACGAGACGGACCTGGCGCTCCATGTCCCACCGCTCGGGACCCCGGTTGACGGGTGCGCCGACCGTCTCCCAGGCGACGATGCCGCCCTCCAGGACGCGGAGGTTGGGCAGTCCGGCGTCGGCCAGGGCCTTCTCGGCCTGGGCGGCACGGGCCCCGGAGCGGCAGACGAGCACCACGTTCTCGTCGAGGTGGGTCAGGAGCTCGGCACGGTGCTCGCGCAGGGTGCCCAGGGGCACGTTGTACGAGCCCGGGATGTGCGCCGTACGGAACTCACCGGGCGTGCGCACGTCGAGCAGACGCGGTGCCCGCCCTTCCTGGACGAGCCGGTGCAGCACGGCGGGGGTGAGGGACGGAGTGGGTGCGGGGGTGGTGCTCATGGTGTTCCGTTTCGAGGTCGACAGCTTATACCCGGGGGGGTATACATGAGGTGTGAGGGGCCGGCGGTCGAGGGGGCCCGGGGGGACGGAGGTTTCGGTGGTCAGGCATTGGCGGGCTCGGCCGCGTCGGCCGACTCCACCGCCAGGGCCCAGGCCGCGTAGCCGCCGAGGATGTCGGAGACGTCCCGGAAGCCCCGGTGGCGCAGCAGGCTCGCCGCGATGGAGGAGCGGTGGCCGCCTGCGCAGTGCAGGACGAGGGGGTGGTCGGCGGGCAGCTCACCGCTACGTGCAGGCAGTTCACTCAGGGGGATGTGCAGGGCGGACTCGATGAAGCCGTTCGCCTCGCGCTCGCCACAGGTGCGGACGTCCACGACGACGGGACGGTTGTCGCCGGCGAGGGCGGTACGCAGGTGCGCGGCGGTGATCCGGCTGGCCGGGGTGACCTCGTCGGCGAGCTTCTCCAGTGTGTCCTCGGGATTGCGCAGGTAGCCGACGGCGCGGTCGAAGCCGATCCGGGCGAGGCGGGTGACGATCTCCTCCTCGCGGTTCTGCGGCGCCATGAC
>NZ_JBEXPH010000027.1:0-60225 GCF_040611955.1 Streptomyces sp. NPDC006510
GCCGGCGCGGCGTCCTGCTGCCGCGGCCGGGTGCGTTCCTGCGACCGGGCGGCGAGAGGCTGCCGGCCTTCGTGGGAGGTGGGGTGCTCCGTCACGCGTGGGGTTCCGTCCGTCCGGGCCGGTTGTATGAGGCAATCACCTCGTGGGGCGTTACTGTGCCCCGGCAAGAGCGGCGATAACAACGGCTGTCACCGGATGCCCCGGAATGAGGGGCTGAAACCGGATGCCTGCGGGGTGGGTCGGTGACAACGTTTCCGGCGACGGGGCGGCCAACAGCGAGCACGTCTCCACCCCCTCGTAGTGGTTCATACGATTCATACGACTGATGCGGCTCATACAGCTCATGCAGTGCGCGGTGCTCGTGCGGTGACTTGTGGTCAGGTCGGGTGCCGCGCCTCCTGGTTGGAGCGGAGCGGCACCCGGAGGACGATCCTACGTTTGTCCCCCTGGGGTGCATCAAGGGTCTCACGACGGCATATGCGAGGGGGTGCGGTCCCAGTCATCCGGAAGCGCGGGAACGCGCCATTGTGGATCGGGCCGCCAGTTCTCCCAGCCGTCCCGGAACGGAGCGCCCCACTCCTGGATCAGATCGACGGCCGCACGGCCCGCCTCCCGGACCCGTTGCGCGGTCCGCGGGGCCATCAGACCGGCCCGTTGCGCCATGGCGAATTCGTCCTCGTCGCGCCAGACCCAGCTGCGGTCCGGGTAGACGGAGATGTCGAGAAAGTGATCCTCGGAATCGACGCCGCCCTGCCAGCGGGTGTGCGGTTCCTCCAGATTCACGTACCAGCTGCGGAACTGCCAGACCGGCTCCCAGAACAGCCAGACCGACCACGGGTCGCCGGGCCGGGCGAGCTTCAGCACGCCGTTTCCCAGCCAGGGGGAGCGGGCGGTGGTGCGCGGGGCGGTGTAGCGGGTGGCGAGCGGTTCGGCGTGCACGTCCTTGCCGTTCGCCAGTACCGGCTTCACGCACTCGGTGCCGGGCGCCACCCACACCGCGAGCAGCTCGTCGGTGTCCTGGACGACGGTGACGGGGCGGCAGATGTGGAACGGGTCCGCGGCGCGCTCCGGCGCCCCTGACCCGGCCGGCGCGCCGTTGCGGCGGTAGCGCCACAGGATCTGATCACCCGGCGCCCAGTGCTCGATGTCTCCGGTACCTGCCATGGACGGATCTTAGAGCGTCCGGCAGTAGGCCTCGCGGCGTCGCGGGGCTGGGGCACGCGCCTCGCGGCGTTGTCGTCAATCACCATGTTCCCCGAGCTCTCGGCTTCGCTCGAGCAGGGGAGGCCCCATTCGCCATGCCTCAGTCCTCCGCCTTGCGATGCACGCACCCCAGCCCCGCTCCTTCACCCGCGCTGCCTACTGCCGGACGTTCTTGGAGGCGGTTGGGGCGCCGGGGCAGCGGCGCTGGTCACGGGCGGGTCATGCGCAACACGTCGAGCGCCTCGTCGAGCTGTTCCAGGGTGAGGTCGCCGCGCTCGACGTACCCCGAGTCCAGCACCACCTCGCGAATGGTCCGGCGTTGCGCGAGGGACTTCTTGGCGACCTTCGCCGCCTCCTCGTAGCCGATGTACTTGTTCAGCGGGGTGACGACGGACGGCGAGGACTCGGCGTACTCCCTGGCCCGCTCGACGTCGGCCGTGATCCCGTCGACCGTGCGGTCCGCGAGCAGCCGGGAGACGTTCGCCAGCAGCCGTACCGACTCCAGCAGATTCTTCGCGATGACCGGAAGCATCACATTCAGCTCGAAGTTGCCCGCGGCGCCCGCCGTCGCGACCGTCGCGTCGTTCCCCGTCACCTGGGCGGCGACCATCAGCACCGCCTCGGGAATGACCGGGTTCACCTTGCCCGGCATGATCGACGAGCCCGGCTGAAGGTCGGGGAGGCTGATCTCGGCCAGCCCGGTGCGCGGCCCGGACGCCATCCAGCGCAGGTCGTTGGAGATCTTGGTGAGCGAGACGGCGATGGTGCGGAGCTGGCCCGAGGTCTCCACGAGCCCGTCCCGCGCGCCCTGCGCCTCGAAGTGGTCCCGGGCCTCCGTCAGCGGCAGCCCGGTGGCGCGGGCGACCTCGGCGATGACGGCGGCGGAGAAGCCGGGCGGGGTGTTGATGCCGGTGCCGACGGCCGTGCCGCCCAGAGGCAGCTCGGCGAGGCGGGGGAGGGAGGCGCGCAGCCGCTCGATGCCGTACCTGATCTGGGCCGCGTAGCCGCCGAACTCCTGGCCGAGGGTGACGGGTGTGGCGTCCATCAGATGCGTACGCCCCGACTTCACGACCGTCGCGAACTCGGCGGACTTGCGCTCCAGGGCGGTCGCCAGATGATCCAGCGCCGGGATCAGGTCGCCGGTGACGGCCGCCGTCGCGGCGATGTGGATGGAGGACGGGAAGACGTCGTTGGACGACTGCGAGGCGTTGACATGGTCGTTGGGATGGACCTCGCGGCCGAGGCGCTCGGTGGCGAGGGTGGCCACCACCTCGTTGGTGTTCATGTTGGACGAGGTGCCCGACCCGGTCTGGAAGACGTCGACCGGGAAGTGCTCGTCCCAGCGCCCCTCGGCGACCTCGGCGGCGGCCTCCTCGATGGCCGCGGCGATGTCCGGGTCGAGCACCTTCAGCTCGGCGTTCACCTTGGCGGCGGCGGCCTTGATCCTGGCCAGGGCCTCGATGTGGGCCCGCTCCAGGCGCTGCCCGGAGACCGGGAAGTTCTCCACCGCGCGCTGCGTCTGGGCCCGCCACTTGGCGGCCGCGGGCACCCTCACCTCGCCCATCGAATCGTGCTCGACGCGGAAATCCGTACCACCCGCGGGGGCCTGTGCACCGGCCTGTGAGTCGTTCATCTCGTTCAACCTCCTGAAAAAGTTGAGCACTTGTCTCGTTCTGTCTATTCCCAAGTTGCCTACCGACCAGTAAATACCGGGGGTAACCACAACCCGGGGAGGCGCAATGAGGCGCACCAGGCACAGACTTCGCTGTACGGTCGCGGCCGCCGCGGCCTTGGCGGCGGCATTCGGCGGCATGGCCGCGGCTGCCGGACCGGCGGGCGCGGCAGACCGGTCCGGTTCCAGCACTACCGCATCCACCCCCCTGTCACCCGAACTGGAGGCCGTCCGCGCCGCCGAAGCCACCCGGCTGTACGGCGACCCGGCCGAGCGCCCGCTCGCCGAGCGCAAGACCGGGCTGATCTCGCTCGGCGACAGCGAGATCTCCGGCGAGGGCGTCGGCACGTACGAGGCCGGCACCAACGGCCCCGACAACTGGTGCCACCGCTCGCCCGAATCCGCCATCCACCGCACCGGCATCCCGGCGGACGTCACGTACAACGTCTCCTGCTCCGGCGCGTACACCGGCAACATCGTGATCGGCGGCTCGAAGCAGTACGCCGACGAACTCGTGCAGAGCGACAACCTCGCCATCAAGGCCCGCAACACCCGCATCAAGATGATCGTGCTGGTCGCCGGCGCCAATGACGACCTCCAGTTCGGCCCGGTCATGACGGACTGCGTCACCCGCTGGGTGCTCTCCCAGGGCACCTGCCAGCCGAAGTACGAGGGCGGCTGGCAGGCCCGCGTCGACGGACTCGTCCCCAAGGTCGAGAAGACGGTGCGCGACCTGAAGACCGTCATGTCCGACGCCGGGTACGGCAACGGCGACTACAAGCTCGTGGTCATGGGCTATCCGAGCCCCATCGGCCCGGACTTCTACGACAACCCGAACTTCCCCGGGAAGCTTCCCGGCGGCTGCGCCGGATACGACTCCGACGCGGCCTGGGGCCGCAACGTCGCCGTTCCCGCCTTCGAACGCGGCATGCGCAAGGTCGCCGCGGACACCGGGGCCGTCTACCTCGACAACTCCCGGCTCTTCCACGGCCACGAGGTCTGCAGCGAGTCCACCTGGGCCCGCGGTCTCTACATCGACCTCTCGCACTTCCCGCCGGACTCCAACTCCCTCCGGCAGTCCTACCACCCGAACGCGAGCGGCCACGGGGCCTTCGCGTCCTGCCTGACCCAGATCTACAACTCGAACCTGCGCGAGGCGAGCTGCGCCGACCCGGCGAGCACCGGAAAGCCGGTCCTGCAGGCCGGGGCGTGGGACGACGCCTTCAAGCCCCTGAAGAACGAGGCGACGGGCACCTGTGTGGACGCCCCCGGCTCGGTGACCCGCAATGACACGAAGGTCGGCGGCTGGGACTGCCACGGCGGCCGCAACCAGGGCTGGTGGTACGACGCCGGCACCAGGACCCTCCGCACGGAGCTGAGCCACGACCGGTGCCTGGACGTGCCGGGCGCCGACTACAAGGCGGGCGCCACGGTCATCCTGTACAACTGCTCGGGCGCGGCCAACCAGCAGTTCGTGAAGCAGTCGGGCACCCTGCGCCCGGCGGCCTCGACCGGGCTGTGCCTGACGCTGGCGGCGGCGAAGGACCCGCTGAAACTGCAGAGCTGCGACGGCGGCGCGCAGCAGCGGTTCGCGTAGCAGTGCGCGGAGGGGTGGGGCGACCCTGGCCGCCCCACCCCTCCGGGCTGTTCGGCGCGGTCAGCCGGACGTCATGAACGCGCCCAGCGCGGCGGCCAGATGACCGGGGTCCTCGGCCCCGCACAGCTCGCGCGACGAGTGCATGGAAAGCCCCGGCACCCCCACGTCGACCGTCGGCACACCCAGCCGGGCCGCGGTGAGCGGGCCGATCGACGTACCGCACGGCATCGCGTTGTTGGAGACGAACGGCTGCCACGGCACGCCCGCCCGCTCGCACGCCGCCGCGAACACCGCCATACCGGTGCTGTCGGTGGCGTACCGCTGGTTGACGTTGACCTTGAGGGTCGGGCCGTCGTTCGGCAGCGGACGGTGCTCCGGGTCGTGCCGCTCCGCGTAGTTGGGGTGCACCGCGTGGGCCATGTCGGCGGAGACGCAGAAGGCACCGGACAGGGCACGCGACCAGTCCTCCGGACTGCCGCCGCGCGCGGTGACCGAGCGGCTCAGGACCCGTTCCAGCAGCGGACCCTGCGCACCCGTCTCCGAACCGCTGCCGACCTCCTCGTGGTCGAAGGCGGCCAGGACGGGGATGTACGCGGGCTCGTCGGCCGCGGTCGCCGCACCCGTCAGGGCCGTGACGCCCGCGTGCACGGACACCAGGTTGTCCAGCCGCGCCGACACCACGAACTCCTGGTCCGCGCCCAGGTATCCGGGCGGCTGGACGTCATGGAGCATCAGGTCCCAGCCGAGCACCTCGTCCGGCTCCACCTCGGCGGCCGCCGCGACCCGGCGCAGCAGCGCACCCTCCTCGCGCGCTCCGAGCGCCCAGACCGGGGCGAGATGGCGCTGCCGGTCGAGCGCGAGCGCCTCGTTGACCGTACGGTCCAGATGGATGGCCAACTGGGGCACCCGCAACAGGGGTTCGTCGATCCGGACGAGCCGGGACCCGACTCCGCCGCCCGGGGCGCGCAGCGCGAGCCGCCCGGAGATGCCCAGATCGCGGTCGAGCCAGGTGTTCAGCGGAACGCCGCCGTAGATCTCCACACCGATCTGTCGCCAGCCCGCGGAGGCGGTGTCGGGAGCGGGCTTGATCCGAAGATTCGGGGAGTCGGTGTGCGCGCCGACGATCCGGAAGGGGGTGTGCGCCGGGGCCCCCTCGGGGACGTACCAGGCGATCAGCGCACCACCGCGGGCGACGAAGCTGCCGCCGGTCGTGCCCGTCCAGTCGTCCGTGCCCCGCAGTTCACGGAAGCCGGCCTTCTCCAGGCGCTCGGCGGCACTGGCCACCGCGTGGTACGGGGAAGGGCTGGAGCTGATGAAGGACAGCAGGTCGTCGGTGTGGCTGCGGTGGGGAAGCGGCGTCATTCGGCGTCCGCCTTTCCAATGTTCGACGGTGAGGGTGGAGGAACCCGCGCCCGGCCGCTGGGTGCGGTGCGGTGCGGGCGGTGTTCGAGGCGGGGGGTGGCGTCTGGCCTCCGGTCACCCGGGCGATCCAGGAACGTGCGACAACCCACCAAAGCGGCCCGGTACGGCGCAAGTCCGTGGCGCGGCCCGCTGCGTGAAAGCGGCGGTGCCGGACCGGCCGCACCGGTCGCGGGCCCCGGGGTGGGCGGGGGCGGGCCGGGAATGTGCGGGACGGCGCGGACGGCCTCCGGCCCCTCGCCGGTCGTCCCAAGATTGGCTGAATAACGTCGTACGGGTTTGGTCACCGCACCGGCCCGACGCGATCGGTGCCGGAGTGCGGAGCGGGCACACCGGCCCGCCCGCGTGTCCCGGACACCCTGATCAGGAACACCACGGCGACCACGACGGCCGCCCCGTGCGACCAGGCGACGACGGTCAGCGGGCTGTATCGGTCGAGTGCCGCCGCGACCAGGATCATGCCGACGCCGAACCCGAGGTTCTCCAGGGTCGCGGAGAGCCCGAAGGCATGACCGCGCAGACCGGCGGGGAGCGTCTGCAGATGGGAGGTGTACGAGACCTCCGTGAGCCCGTCGGCCGCCCCGGCCGCCAGCGCGATCACGGCGGTCGCCGCCGAGGGGAACCCGGCGAACGCCAGGATGAACGCCCCGGACATCAGACAGGTGCCGTACCCGAAGCCCGGCGCCCCCACCGTCCGCCCGGTGTGTTTGACGTACCGCTGGATCACCTGTTGCGCGGCGACGTTCCCCAGCGCCCACAGACACCAGAACGCGCTGACGAACACGGCAGGGTGCGAGGCGTCGAGTCCGGCGGAGTGGACCGGCAGCGCGGCGTTGTGGGAGGACGAACCGAAGGCGTCCACACTCCGCAGCACCACCATCAGACCGAGACCCGGCGCGGCGGCCGACGCGAGGAACGCGCCCGGCCGCCGCCACCGCCCCGGCTTCCCCCGGCCGCCGGCCCTCCCCTTCCCCGTGCCCCCGCCGGAATGCCCCTCCGATTCCGGCCGGGCGTCCTTTCCCCTGCCGCCGCCCGGGATCGGCAGCAGCGCCACCGTCACGGCACAGACCACGAAGGTGGCCATGTCCACCACGAAAGCGGCGGTGTAACCGACGAGTGAGACCACCACGCCCGCAGACGCGAAACCGGCCACCATCGCCAGTGAACGCCCTGTGATGGAGAGGGAGTTCGCCCAGGACCGCCGGTCGTCGCCGACCATCTCGGGAATGGAACTCCGCAGCGCCACCATGAAAAGCGTTCCGCAGCCGCCGACCACCACGGAAACGGCCATCAACGCGGCGAATCGCAGCCCCTCGGGCGCGAAGACCAGCAGCAGCATCACCGCCGCCTGCGCCACATTCGTCCACAGCATGAGGCTCTTGGCGGTGAACCGGACGAGGAGACCACCGGCGGTCAGTCCGGCGACAAAGCCGGACCCCAGGCGCACGGCCATGAACAGGCCCATCGCGAGCGCCCTGCCCGTCGTCTCGTAGACGAACAGATTGAGCGCCACCATGTTCAGGAAGGTGCCGTACGAGGACAGGGCGTATCCGGCGACGAGGAATCGATAACGGCGCTCCCCGTGCGCCGGGCCGTCCGGACCGCCGTCCGGTGTGCGGTCCGGCCGGTCGTCCGTCTCATCGATGTCGTGCGTCACCGGCCCATACTCACCGAGCCTTCGCGCTCGCCCATGACCGCGCGAACGCACGAATGTAATCTGCATGCTTGTGAAGGACGATCATTCCGGCCCACAGGCGTGCGATTGCCGCGAATCGTCACCGGACCGCGTCTGCGATCCGGCCCTCGCGGCCTATCGGCGCGCGCTCACGGACGGAAGCCTTCCGGCGGACGAGGTGCCCGGCTGCCTGACCGCCCTGCATCTGATGGTGGAGGACCGCGCCGCACCGGGCCGCCTCATCCCGGTACCGCCCGAGACCGCATCGTTCGACGTGCTCGGGCCCATCGAGGCGGCGATCGCCCGGCAGCGCCGCACACTGCGTTCGGCCCGCGCCGCCCTGACCGTGTTCGAGGGCCTGTACGCCGACGCGCACCGGCTCGAACCGCCCGCCCTCACCCGGCTCTCCGGCGAGGCCGTCATCGGCAAGGCGCTCGAAGCGGGCGTCGCGGGCTGTCGCGCGGAGGTCCGCACCGCCCACCCGGGCGGCGGCCGTCCCGTCCATGCGCTGGAGGAGTCGCTGCCCAGGGACGTGCGCAACCTGCGGCGGGGCATCCGGCAACGGACCATCTACCAGCACACGGTCCGCTCGGACCGTACGACGCTCGCCTACATAGAGCGGGTGACGACCGAGGGCGCCGAGGTCAGAACGCTCGCCGAGGTCGCCGACCGGATCATCGTCTTCGACCGGAGCCTCGCGTTCATCCCGTTCTCCGACGAACCGCACAGCGCCCTGCGCATCCAGCACCCGTCCCTGGTCCGCTTCCTGGCCCGGCACTTCGACGAGGCCTGGGCCCGCTCGGTCCCGGTCCGCCCGGAACGGGTGCCGCTGCGCACCCCGGTCGTCGTCTCCGATCTGCAACGGACCATCCTGCAGGCGGTCGTGGGCGGCGAGACGGACGAGTCGATCGCCCGGCGGCTCGGCATGAGCCGCCGCAGTGTCGCGGAGCACGTGCGCAGGGTCTCCGGGCAGCTGGGCAGCAACAGCCGGGCCCAACTCGGCTATCTGATCGCGACATCGGGCCTGCTGGAGGCGTGAGAAAGGCCCCGCGGGGACGTGACGGCCGATGAGATGCGGCCGGGACGCCCCCGCGGGGCGGCGCGTCAGGCGAGACCCGGACCCCGCACCGGAATGCTGGTGAACGTCGGTGCCGGGGCGGGCTCGGTGAAGAAGTCGTTGCCCTTGTCGTCGACGACGATGAACGCGGGGAAGTCCTCGACCTCGATCTTCCAGACCGCTTCCATGCCGAGCTCCTCGTACTCGACGACCTCGACCTTCTTGATGCAGTCCTGCGCGAGCCGGGCCGCCGGGCCGCCGATCGAGCCGAGGTAGAAACCGCCGTGCGCGTCGCACGCGTCGGTGACCTGCTTGGACCGGTTGCCCTTGGCGAGCATCACCTTGGAGCCGCCCGCCGCCTGGAACTGCGCGACATAGCTGTCCATGCGGCCGGCCGTCGTCGGGCCGAAGGAGCCGGAGGCGTACCCCTCGGGCGTCTTCGCCGGGCCCGCGTAGTAGACCGGGTGGTCCTTCAGGTACTGCGGCATCTCCTCACCCGCGTCCAGCCGCTCCTTGATCTTGGCGTGCGCGATGTCGCGGGCCACTACCAGGGGGCCGGTCAGCGAGAGCCGGGTCTTGACCGGGTACTTGGTCAGCTCGGCGAGGACGTCGTCCATCGGCCGGTTGAGGTCGATCTTCACGACGTCCCCCGCCTCGTCGAGGTGCTCGTCCGTGGTGTCCGGCAGGAAGCGGGCCGGGTCCTTCTCCAGCTGCTCCAGGAAGACACCCTCGGCAGTGATCTTCGCGGTGGCCTGGCGGTCCGCCGAGCAGGACACGGCGATCGCCACGGGCAGCGAGGCGCCGTGCCGGGGGAGGCGCACCACGCGCACGTCGTGGCAGAAGTACTTGCCGCCGAACTGGGCGCCGATGCCGATCTTCTGCGTCAGCTCGAAGACCTTCTCCTCCAGCTCCTTGTCCCGGAAGCCGTGGCCGGTGGGGGAGCCCTCGGCGGGCAGCTCGTCCAGGTAGTGCGCGGAGGCGTACTTGGCGGTCTTGAGCGCGAACTCGGCCGACGTGCCGCCGACGACGATCGCCAGGTGGTACGGCGGGCAGGCGGCCGTGCCCAGCGAACGGATCTTCTCCTCCAGGAACTTCATCATGGAGGCCTCGTTCAGTACGGCCTTCGTCTCCTGGAAGAGGAACGACTTGTTGGCCGAGCCGCCGCCCTTCGCCATGAAGAGGAACTTGTACGCGCCGCCGTCGGTGGCGTACAGCTCGATCTGGGCGGGGAGGTTCGAGCCGGTGTTCTTCTCCTCCCACATGGTGAGCGGAGCCATCTGCGAATAGCGGAGGTTGAGCTTGGTGTAGGCGTCGAAGATGCCGTGCGACAGCGCCTCCTCGTCACCGCCCTCGGTGAGGACGTTCTGCCCGCGCTTGCCCATCACGATCGCGGTGCCGGTGTCCTGACACATCGGCAGCACGCCCGCCGCGGCGATGTTCGCGTTCTTCAGCAGGTCGAGCGCGACGAACTTGTCGTTGGACGACGCCTCGGGGTCGTCCACGATCCGCCGCAGCTGCGCCAGGTGGGTGGGGCGCAGATAGTGCGAGATGTCGTGCATGGCCTCGGCGGCCAGGGTGCGCAGCGCCTCCGGAGCGATCTTGAGGAACGTACGACCGTCGGCCTCGAAGGTGGAGACACCCTCGGAGGTCACCAGACGGTACGGCGTGGTGTCCTCTCCCAGCGGGAGCAGATCGGAGTACGCAAACTCTGGCATTACGGCCATTCCTCACTCGGCAGACAGCGGCTGACCTCCCTTGGGCAGCGCATCCACCAGGGTAGAACGCCGCACCGGGGCCGAAGCTGTGAGGTAAGGCTCAGTTCGGCGCCCCGGGGGCCGGGGGTGCGACACGTCGGAGGCGCGGCAAGGGGTAGTCGCGATCTATCGCGTTTGGGTACGCTGGGCCGGTGGACCTCGAAAAGCAGCCCCAGCAGCCAGTGGCCCCGGTGGAGCCGGCCGGTATCCGCGCCTCCGACGCGGACCGCGACCGGATCGCGGACATCCTGCGGGAAGCCATGGCCGAGGGCCGGCTCACTGCCGATGAGCACGCCGAGCGGGTAGACGCGGTCTACCGCGCCAAGACCGTCGGTGAGCTGGAACCACTGGTACGGGACCTGCCCGCCCCGGCGGGTGCCGCCCGCCCGGCCGCCGCACCCGGCGCCCACGGTCACGAGAGCCCCACGGGCCCCGCCGACAACCTGGTGGCGATCTTCAGCAGCTCGACCCGCAAGGGCCGCTGGCGGGTCAGCAGCCGTACGAACGCCTTCGCGCTCTTCGGCAGCGTGGAGGTCGATCTGACCGAGGCGCTTTTCGGTCAGAGACTCACGGTCATCAACGCGACTTCCATCTTCGGGAGTGTGGACGTCAGGGTCCCCGAGAACATCTCGCTGCGCGGCAGCGGCACGGGTGTCTTCGGTAATTTCGAAGTCGCCACACTGGAATCCGCTGACCCCGAAGCACCGGTGGTCGTCGTCAATGGCTATTCCGTGTTCGGCAGCGTCGAGGCGAAGCCCAAGCGCGGCAAGTTCATCGCGGATCTCCAGGACCGGCTGCGCAAATACCTCGGATAGGACCCGGAAAGGGCCCGGAAAGGGCATGGACGGGGCTCGGGCGGGGCGTGCTCCGTCGTCATGTCCCGGGCTCCGGTGAACTCCTCCGAAAGTCCTCCGAACTCCTTCGAACTCCTTCGAAAACAAGCCAAATTCCTGGTCGACCGCTGTTTCGCAGCCCGGAACCGAGTGCCACTCAGTGCATAGGCGCGCGCACAGCGGGTAGGGAGTGCTGCATCGTCTCTCGCTCGCGAAGCCGTCGTCAGGAGTAGACCGTGCTGCAACTGCCGCATCAGCCCCTGCAGGTCGCCGCCGTCCCTCCCCAGCGCACTCCCGCGCGGGAGGACCAGGCCGGTCCCTGGCATTCGGAGGCGGTGTGCCGCCGGGACGAAGCCGGGCTGTTCTTCGCCCCGTCGAAGGAGCCGACTGCTGCCAGACTCGCGCGCGAGGAGTCCGCGAAGCGGGTCTGCGCGCGCTGCCCCGTGATGATCGAGTGCCAGGAGCACGCGCTCATACAACCGGAGCCGTACGGAGTGTGGGGCGGTCTCACCGCCGCGGAACGCCGTGTGGTGCTCGCCCGTCGCAGACGGCGCGAGATGGAACGCAAGGCCTCGTCCGCTTCCTCCGGGGCGACGGGCCGCATCGCCGCGGCGGGCTGACCGGCCACCGGTCGGCCCGGCCCGGTCCGGCCCGGTCCGGCCCGCGCCCGTACGGCCCCGCATACGCGAAGAGGCGCCCCCACCGCACATGGGGGGCGCCTCTTCGCGTTCTGCTTCCGGAGGACACGCCGGGGCCCGGCTTCCGGGCTTGCGGGCTCCGGGATTTTGGGTTCCGGAGGCTCCGGGGCGGGACCTACTTCGCGCGGTCGAAGTCGATCGCGCTGTACGCCCGCAGCTTCGAGAGCCGGTGCGTGGAGTCGATCTTCCGGATGGTGCCGGACTTGGAGCGCATGACGATCGACTCGGTGGTCGCGGTCTCCGCGCGGTACCGCACGCCGCGCATCAGCTCACCGTCCGTGATGCCGGTCGCGACGAAGAACACGTTGTCGCCGCTGACCAGGTCGTCGGTGGACAGCACCCGGTCCAGGTCGTGCCCGGCGTCCAGGGCGCGCTGCCGTTCGGCCTCGTCCTTGGGCCAGAGCTTGCCCTGGATGACACCGCCGAGGCACTTTATGGCGCAGGCCGAGATGATGCCTTCGGGGGTGCCGCCGATGCCCATCAGCAGGTCGACGCCGGTCCCTTCGCGGGCGGCCATGATGGAGCCGGCCACGTCGCCGTCGGAGATGAACTTGATCCGGGCACCGGTCTCGCGGATCTCCTTGACGATGCCCTCGTGGCGCGGGCGGTCGAGGACGACGACGGTGACGTCCTCGGGGGCGGAGTTCTTCGCCTTCGCGACACGGCGGATGTTCACCGAAACGGGGGCGTTGATGTCGACGAAGTCGGCGGCTTCGGGGCCGGTGACCAGCTTGTCCATGTAGAAGACGGCCGACGGGTCGAACATGGCGCCGCGGTCCGCGGCGGCCAGTACGGCGATCGCGTTCGGCATGCCCTTGGCGTTCAGGGTCGTGCCGTCGATCGGGTCCACGGCGATGTCGACCTCGGGGCCGGTGCCGTCGCCGACGCGCTCGCCGTTGAACAGCATGGGGGCTTCGTCCTTCTCGCCCTCACCGATGACGACGACGCCGTTCATCGAGACGGTGGAGACGAGGGTCCGCATGGCCTTCACGGCGGCACCGTCGGCGCCGATCTTGTCGCCGCGGCCCACCCAGCGCCCCGCCGCCATGGCGGCGGCCTCGGTGACCCGGACCAGCTCCAGGGCGAGGTTGCGGTCGGGGGCCTCGGGGGAGACCTCGAGCTGAGACGGCAGATGATGCTCGGACATCGGAGCGCACCTTTCTGTACGGCGACGACCGGAAGAGGGTGCTGCGACTCTATCGTCAGGTCGACAAAATGAGCAGACCGGGTCACTTATGAGCGGCTGCCCCCGGTTCGGGCCCATCGGGCCTAATGCGACCATGGACCCGTGGCTAGCAAGCGAGGCAAGCAGACGGTGCGGGACATGTTCCTGTCGATGGCGGTCGTCTCCGCTGCGGCAGGGGTTGTTTACATCTTCGTTCCGCACGACGAGAACGCCAACCCGGTCAAGGCGGTCGACTACCGGGTGGAGCTCCTGACGGCCCGGCGCGCGGCGCCGTACCCCGTGGCCGCCCCGGACGGGCTGACCGAGAAGTGGAAGCCGACCTCGGTCAGCTACGACCGCGAGGCGGGCGACAGCTGGCACCTGGGCTTCCTCGACCCGGAGGGCAAGTACGTCGCGGTGGAGCAGTCCACGTCCCCGGCGAAGAAGTACGTCACCGAGGTCAGCCGGGACGCCAGGAACACCGGGCGTACGCAGCAGGTCGCGGGCGAGGCGTGGCAGCACTGGGAGGGCCCGAAGTACGACGCCCTCGTGCGCCACGACAAGGGCTCGACCACGGTGGTCACGGGTTCCGCCTCGACGGAGCGGCTGGCGGAGATGGCCGCCGCACTCAAGTCGTCCTGACACCGCCCGCCGGGACGCACCGGCGATTCCGGCCGGGCTCCGCAGCCATACGGAAAGGGCCCTGGAGCACTCGGTGCTCCAGGGCCTTCCTCGTATGCGCGGCGACGGTCAGACGGTCGTGACGACCTCGTCGTAGGCGAGGCGCGGCAGACGCGGGAACCAGGCGTCCTCGCCCGGCTTGCCGATGTTGACGACCATCAGCACGTTGTGGTCGCCGTCCAGGAACTCCTTCTCGATGCCCGCGGCGTCATAGCCGGTCATCGGGCCCGCGGCCAGGCCGGCGGCGCGGACGCCGATGATGAAGTACGCGGCCTGCAGCGCGCCGTTCAGCGCGGCGGTCGACTCGCGGACCGGGCGCTCGGAGAAGAACGTGTCCTTGGCCTGCGGGAAGTGCGGCATCAGGGCCGGGAGCTCCTCGTGGAACTCGTTGTCGGTGGCCAGGATCGCGACCAGCGGGGCGGTCGTGGTCTTCGGCCGGTTGCCCTCGGCCATGTGCTTGACGAGGCGCGCGCGGGCGTCGTCGGAGCGGACCAGGATGACGCGCAGCGGCGACTGGTTGAACGCGGTGGGTCCGTACTTGACCAGGTCGTAGATTGCCTGGACCTGCTCCTCGGTCACCGGCTCATCGGTGAAGGTGTTGGCGGTGCGGGCCTCACGGAAGAGGAGGTCCTGGGCGGCGGGGTCAAGAGCGAGGGACATCGTGCGTAATACCTTCCGGACGTGCGCGTGGATCGAGCAACGCGGACCACGGTAACGGAGAGGTAGGTTAATCTTCAACTAAAAGTGACCGGGGTGATCCGTTCCACAACGGCCTCGGCCGCAGCGGTCTCAGTCGCAGCGGTCTCAGCTACAACAGCCTCAGCGGTCTCAGCCGTTGTCGGCTGTCGTGCCGCCGCTCTCCTGGTCGCCCGGTCCCGCCAGAGCCGCGTCCAGCCGGGCTCGCGCGCCCTCCAGCCAGTGCCGGCACACCTTCGCCAGCTCCTCGCCCCGCTCCCAGAGCGCGAGGGACTCCTCCAGCGTCGTACCGCCCGCCTCCAGGCGGCGTACCACCTCGATCAGCTCGTCGCGGGCCTGCTCGTAGCCGAGCGTGCCCGTGGCACCGGCCGCCGTAGTCGCGTCGTCCGTCATGCGCCCCACCCTACGTTCCGGCCCACCTGGGGCCTGTGATCTCGTCCGTCCCTGCCGTGACCTCGGCGACCTCGACCGGCCATGCCTTCGCCCGGCCCGTCCGCCCCGCCGCCGCCGGGGGCGGTCACTCGCTCACCCGCACGGCGAACTCGCCCCCCGAAACCCGCGCCCGGAGCACCTCGCCCGGCGCCCCCGCGTCCGCGGGAGCCCGTACGACATGGCCGTCGGCCCGCTGGAGCACCGCGTAGCCGCGCTCCAGCGTCGCCGCCGGCGACAGCGCGACCACCCGCGCCCGGGTGTGGGCGAGCTCCGAGTCCGCCCGGTCCAGCAGATGTCCCAGCACTCGCCGGCTCCGCCCGACCAGCGCGTCGATCTCGGCGGCGCGCTCGTCCACCATCCGCTGGGGATGCTCCATCGACGGCCGGCCCAGGGCGTGCGCCAGCCCCCGCTCCTCGCGGTCCAGCAGTCCCCGTACCGTCCGCAGCGCACGGTCGCGCAGCTGCCCCACCCGGTCCAGCTCCTCGCCCACGTCCGGCACGATCTTCTTCGCCGCGTCGGTCGGCGTGGAGGCGCGCAGGTCCGCGACCAGGTCGAGCAGCGGGGAGTCCGGCTCATGGCCGATCGCCGACACCACCGGCGTACGGCACGCGGCCACCGTCCGGATCAGCTGCTCGTCCGAGAACGGCAGCAGGTCCTCCACGCTGCCGCCGCCCCGCGCCACGACGATCACGTCGACGTCCGGCAGGTCGTCCAGCTCCTTCACCGCCTGGACCACCTGATTCACCGCGTGCACACCCTGCACCGCCGCGTTGCGCACCTCGAAGCGCACCGCGGGCCACCGCCGCCGGGCGTTCTCCAGCACATCGCGCTCGGCCGCCGAAGCCCGCCCGCAGACCAGGCCGATCAGCTGCGGCAGGAACGGCAGCGGCTTCTTCCGGTCGAGCGCGAACAGCCCCTCCGAGGCCAGCGACTTCTTCAGCTGTTCCAGGCGGACCAGCAGCTCACCGATGCCGACCGGCCGTATCTCCGTGGCCCGCAGGGACAGCTGGCCGCGGGGCGCGTACCACTCGGGCTTGGCGAGGACTACCACCCGCGCCCCCTCCGTCACCACATCCGCGATCCGGTCGAAGACCTGCCGGAAGCACGTCACGCTCACCGAGATGTCCTGCGAAGGGTCGCGCAGCGTCAGGAACACCACCCCGGCCCCCGGCCGACGCGACAGCTGGGTGATCTGTCCCTCGACCCAGACCGCCCCGAGCCGGTCGATCCAGCCGCCGATGAGCCGCGACACATCACCTACGGGCAGCGGAGCTTCCGCGGACGTTTGGAGAGCCATGCGAGCGAGCGTATCCGCACCCACCGACAATCGGGCGGCCCCGACAACAGCCGCTCCGGCTCGCCCCGCAGCTTCAAGCCGTCCGTCGCCCCCACTGCAACGCCAGCACCACCAGCCCCACCCCGAACCAGCACACCCCCACCACCTGGGCGCTCTCGGTCGCCTCCACGATCACCGCGATCAGCGCTCCCGCGCCCACCACCGGCACCAGCACATGCCGCCACCAGCTCGGCGGCCCCTCCATCCGGCGTACGGCGAACCAGCCGACCACCGACGCGTGCAGCAGCACGAAGGCCGTCAGCGCGCCGATGTCGACGACCGACACCAGATGGTCGAGCCCGTCGGCCCGCCGGGCCGCCCACACCGCGGCGATCAGCGTCACCGCCGCGGCCAGCAGAATCGCCGTCCGCGGCACCCCGGACCGTGGGTCGACCCTGGCGAGCACCGAGGGCAGCCGCCGTTCCCTGGCCATCGCGAAGAGCAGCCGTCCCGCGGCGGCCTGCCCGGCCAGTGCCGCGAAGGCCGCCCCGATCGCCTTGCTGACCGCCACCAGATCGTGCAGCCAGCTCCCGACCGCCGAGTCCACCGTGTCGTAGAACGCCGACCCCTGCGCGGCCGGATCGGCGGCCAGTTCCGCCGACGTCATCGGTTCGAGCAACGCCGCCAGATACGCCTGCGCCACGAACAGCGCACCCGCGAGCACCAGACAGAACAGCAGCGCCCGCGCCACCTTCGCCGAGCCCCCGGTCACCTCCTCCGCGAACGAGGCGATCGCGTCGAAGCCCAGATACGACAGCACGGCCACCGACACCGCCCCCAGCACCGCCGACGTGGAGAAGCCGGAATCACCGGTGAGCGGAGTCAGCCAGCCGCGCTGTGCCCCGTCCCGTACGAGCACCACCACCGCCGACACCAGGAACACCAGCAGCACCACGATCTCCATCGCGAGCACCGCGAAGCCGACCCGGGCGGCGGCCCGCACGCCCCACAGGTTGAGCAGCGTGGTGACGACGACGGCGAGCGCCGTCCACACCCACCGCGACACCGACGGCACCAGCGAATTCAGCGCGATCCCGGAGAAGAGATAGGCGACCGCCGGGATCAGCAGATAGTCGAGCATCGCCATCCACCCGGCGATGAACCCCGCCCCCTCCCCGAGCCCCTTGCGCGCGTACGCGAAGACCGAACCCGCCAGCGGGGCGACCCGGACCATCTGGGCGTAGCTGAACGCCGTGAACGCCATCACCACGGTGGCCGCGACATAGACCAGCGCGACGGCGCCGTCGGACTTCGCGTCGAGCGTGCCGAATACACCGACGGGCGCCATCGGCGCGATGAACAGGAGCCCGTAGACCACCAGATCCCGGAAGCCGAGCGTCCGCCGCAGCCTGCCGCCCTCCTGATGCGCCCCCGTCGGCTCCACGCCCCCGCCCCCGCCGCCGCTGCCGGTGTCCGACATGAGCCCTCCCTCGATCGCGTACGGATCAGTCTCGCCACCCGGCCGATCTTCCGCGCGTTCGACTCGGCCTTACGATGGGGCGCATGACTGCTACGACACCTCGCCGCGTCCTGCTCGCCGCTCCCCGTGGCTACTGCGCGGGCGTGGACCGTGCCGTGATCGCCGTGGAGAAAGCCCTGGAGCAGTACGGCTCCCCGGTGTACGTGCGCCACGAGATCGTTCACAACAAATACGTCGTACAGACCCTGGAGAAGAAGGGCGCGATCTTCGTCGAGGAGACGGCGGAGGTCCCCGAGGGCTCGATCGTGATGTTCTCCGCACACGGCGTCGCGCCGACCGTGCACGAGGAGGCGGCCGAGCGGAAGCTCGCCACGATCGACGCGACCTGCCCCCTGGTCACCAAGGTCCACAAGGAAGCCGTCCGCTTCGCGCAGGACGACTTCGACATCCTCCTGATCGGTCACGAGGGCCACGAGGAGGTCATCGGCACCTCCGGCGAGGCCCCCGACCACATCACGCTGGTCGACGGCCCCGAGGACGTCGCCGGTGTCGAGGTGCGCGACCCGTCGAAGGTCGTCTGGCTCTCCCAGACCACGCTCTCCGTCGACGAGACGATGGAGACGGTCGGCGCGCTCAAGGAGAAGTTCCCGCTCCTGATCTCGCCGCCCAGCGACGACATCTGCTACGCCACGCAGAACCGCCAGATCGCGGTGAAGCAGATGGGCGCGGACGCCGACCTCGTGATCGTCGTCGGCTCCAAGAACTCCTCCAACTCGGTCCGCCTGGTCGAGGTCGCCCTCGGCGCCGGGGCGAACGACGCCCATCTGGTCGACTTCGCCGAAGAGATCGACGAGGCCTGGCTGGAGGGTGTCTCCACGGTCGGCGTCACCTCCGGGGCTTCGGTTCCCGAGGTGCTGGTCGACGGCGTCCTGGCATGGCTGTCAGAGCGCGGTTTCGAGGACGTGGAGATCGTGAAGGCGGCCGAGGAGTCCATCACCTTCTCGCTGCCCAAGGAGCTCCGCCGCGATCTGCGTGCCGAGGCCGCCGCACTCTCGGAGAAGTAGCCCTGCGGTCATTGGCACGTTCCGGGAAGTGGGCCGGGCCGCCTGCCCGTACCGTGGGCCGTATGCAGATCTTCGGCGTGGACATCGGCGGATCCGGGATCAAGGGTGCTCCCGTGGACCTGGACCGCGGAGACCTGGCGCAGGAGCGCCACAAAGTACTGACACCGCACCCGGCCACGCCCAAGGACGTGGTCGAGTGCGTGGCCGAGGTCGTCGGCCACTTCGACTGGTCGGGCCCGGTGGGCGTCACCTTCCCGGGCGTCGTCACCGGCGGTGTCACCCGTACCGCGGCCAATGTCGACAAGGGCTGGATCGACGCGGACGCGCGCGGACTGCTCGGTGACCGGCTCGGCCTCCCCGTCACCGTGCTCAACGACGCGGACGCGGCCGGCGTCGCGGAGATGACGTTCGGCGCGGGCCGGGGCCGCAAGGGGACCGTGATCGTGCTGACGCTCGGTACGGGGATCGGCAGCGCCCTCTTCGTCGACGGCCGGCTCGTCCCCAACACCGAGCTGGGCCACCTGGAGCTGAACGGCCACGACGCGGAGAAGCACGCCTCCACCAAGGCCAAGGAGGACGAGGGCCTGAGCTGGCACCACTGGGCGCACCGGGTGCAGAAGTACCTGGCCCATGTGGAGATGCTGTTCTCGCCCGAGCTCTTCATCATCGGCGGCGGGGTCAGCCGCAAGGCCGACAAGTTCCTGCCCCTGATCGAGCACGTACGGGCCGAGATGGTGCCGGCGGAGCTTCAGAACAACGCGGGCATCGTGGGCGCGGCGATGGCGGCCGCGGGCCGCTGAGGCGCCTGCCTACCCGGTCACCGCCGTGGGCGGCGCGGTCCCTGCGAGGAGGGGCGTGCCGTCTGCGCGGCGAGCAGCATGCGGCGCTGCCGCTGACGCATCAGCCGTACCTTCCGTACGGTCGCGATGAGCCCGGCGATGAGCGTTCCGCCGTACAGCCACCCGGCGTGCACGGCGAGCGCGGTGACGACCGCCATGGTCTGGCCGCCGAAGCCGCCCGTGCCACCGGCGATCGGGATGACCCCGATGGCGAACGCGATCGGCACGATGATCGGCGCGGTCACCAGGTCCGCGGGCCGCACCCACAGCGCGGTCAGTGCGCAGACCGGCAGGAACAGCACCCCGAACACCACCGACGAACCGTCGAGCACCAGCAGGTCGAGGCAGGCGATCACGAACATGACGGCGGCGGCGAAGAGCCCGGCCCCGATGCCGGTCAGCCGGGGGTTCGGCAGCCTGCGCAGCGCGAGGACGACGGGCGGCACCGGACGGGAGCGGCCCTCCGGCGCGCTCACCACCCGGTAGACGGTCGCGGTCTCCTCGATGGTGCCCTGCGGGGACAGCGGGGCCTGGCGAGACTGCCTGCGCTGCGGGGGACGTGTCCTGTGCTGCTCCACCGGGACAACGTAGGTCGCCGGGCAGGAGGAAACAGGTGCGGGACACGCCCTTTGGGCGACCTAGGGGATGAGTTCGATGCCACACGGCCGAACGGGAACCGGATCGGCACCCGACCGGACCCGTGGGGACAGGGTTGCCCCCGCCCGTAAACTGGAGAATCGGCCCACCCGGGCCCCCAGCGTTCCCGCTCACCTCTTCACTCCTCAGGAAGTCGCCAACGTGTCGCTCACGATCGGAATCGTCGGCCTGCCGAATGTCGGCAAGTCGACCCTGTTCAACGCCCTGACCAAGAACGACGTGCTGGCGGCCAACTACCCGTTCGCCACGATCGAGCCGAATGTCGGCGTCGTAGGCGTCCCGGACGCCCGCCTGAACACGCTGGCCGAGATCTTCGGCTCCCAGCGGCTGCTCCCCGCGACGGTCGACTTCGTCGACATCGCCGGCATCGTCCGCGGCGCCTCGGAGGGTGAGGGCCTGGGCAACAAGTTCCTCGCGAACATCCGCGAGTCCGACGCGATCTGCCAGGTCATCCGCGCCTTCAAGGACGAGAACGTCGTCCACGTCGACGGCAAGGTCTCGCCCAAGGACGACATCGAGACGATCAACACCGAGCTGATCCTCGCCGACCTCCAGTCCGTCGAGAAGGCCGTCCCGCGCCTCACCAAGGAGTCCCGCCTCCAGAAGGAGAAGGTCGCGGTCCTCGCCGCGGTCGAGGAGGCCCAGAAGATCCTCGAGTCCGGACAGACCCTCTTCGCCTCGGGCATCACCGCGGGCACCGAGAAGGGCAAGCTCCTCCACGAGCTCCACCTCCTGACCACCAAGCCCTTCCTCTACGTCTTCAACGTCGACGAGGACGAGCTGGTCGACGAGGACTTCAAGAACGAGCAGCGCGCCCTGGTCGCCCCCGCCGAGGCGATCTTCCTCAACGCCAAGATCGAGTCCGAGCTGATCGAGCTCGACGACGACGAGGCCCTGGAGCTCCTCCAGTCCATGGGCCAGGAAGAGCCCGGCCTGTCCACCCTCGGCCGCGTCGGCTTCGACACCCTGGGCCTGCAGACCTACCTCACGGCGGGCCCGAAGGAAGCCCGCGCCTGGACGATCAAGAAGGGCGCCACGGCCCCCGAGGCGGCCGGTGTGATCCACACCGACTTCCAGAAGGGCTTCATCAAGGCGGAGATCGTCTCCTTCGAGGACCTGGTCGAAACCGGCTCGGTCGCCGAGGCCCGCGCCAAGGGCAAGGCCCGCATGGAGGGCAAGGACTACGTGATGCAGGACGGGGACGTGGTGGAGTTCCGCTTCAACGTGTGAGCGGGTGAATTAACACCACGTTGGCGGTCTGGCAAACATGCGTGTCAGATGGGGCTGGCTCTTCCGGGGGCCGGCCCCTTGCTGTTTCCCGTGCTGGGACGGTGCTGAGAAACCTGACCCCTTGCCACCTGTCATCACCCCTGCTCATTCCTGCCGTGCTGGGATCGTGCCGTCTTCTGCAGGGCCGAATCAGCCCGTCCTCGCGCGGGGCTCTCGATTCGCCCCCAGGCCGCGGCAGCGTGCCTTAGCGTGTTGCGGCATGACGGTGCTGATCATCGGAGGCAGTGGGTTCCTGGGGACGGAGCTGCTGCGCAAGGCGCGCACGAAGGGCTGGGACACGGCTGCGACGTTCCACTCCTGCCTCGGCGACCCCGCAGCCGCCGCCTGGCACCAGCTGGACATCCGCGACCCCGTACGCGTGGAGGCGGTGCTGACGGCGGTCGCACCGCGTGCGGTGATCGACGTGACCAGCGGCGGGGCGGACTGGAAAGTCACCGCCGATGGCTCCATCCACATCGGCATGGCCGCCGCGAAGCTCGGCATCCGCCTGGTGCACGTCTCCAGCGACGCCGTCTTCTCCGGCAGCCGGGTCCACTACGACGAGACCTGCGCCCCAGACCCGATCACCCCGTACGGGGCGGCGAAGGCCGCCGCCGAGACGGCTGTGCGGCTCCTGTGTCCGGACGCGGCCGTCGCCCGCACCTCTCTGATCATCGGGAACGCCCAGTCCGAACACGAACGCCTGGTGCACGCGCTGATCGCCGGAACACGGGAAGGCGTTCTCTTCACCGACGACGTGCGCTGCCCCGTGCACGTCGAGGACCTGGCCGCCGCCTTGTGGGAACTCACGCGCTCCGATGCGGCCGGCCTCTTCCACCTCGCTGGCCCCGACGCTCTCAGCCGCTACGACCTCGGCGTGCACATCGCCCAGCGCGACGGCCTCGACACTTCCCGTCTGCCATCTGGCCGCCGGGCGGACACACGCCTGCCGGGGCCACTCGACGTGCGTCTCGACAGCCACGCCACTCAGCATCGACTGAGCACCAGGCTCCGCGGTGTCCGGGAGTTCCTCGGCGAGGGGTAGGAGAAGCACGGAACCGGTTGCCTCTGGGCTTCCTCCTGGCGGGCACCGTGATGCCGGCCTTGGCCCCTGCTTGGCACGACCGGCCCGGTGCCGCACGGTCCGAGGGACGCGGGTTCACGACTCGTGACTGTGAGCGACAGTCGGCGAAGACGTCGTACTAACGTCGATGTTGGTAACATCGACGTTAGTGTCATGCGTGGAGGTCGGCAGACGTGGTGGATTTTGTAGGCCGTCGGCAGGAGCTGGCGGCGTTGGAGCGAGAGCTGCAGAAGGTGGCGGCAGGGGTCGGCGGGGAGCGGCCCGGTCGGTGCGTGATGTTGCGTGGGCGGCGCCGGGTGGGCAAGTCGCGACTGGTCGAGCGGTTTGCGGAGCGCTCCGGAGCCCCTTTCTTGTTCTTCGCTGCGATTGGCGCGTCCCCCAGGGATGATCTGGCACGGCTGGCCCGGGACGCCCAGGCATCGACGCTGCCGTTGGCGGGGCTGGTGGCCGCCGCGCGGCCGGAGAGCTGGGATGCCGCGTTCGATGTGCTGGCCGCGGCGCTGCCTGCCGACCGGGCGAGCGTTCTGATCATCGACGAAGTGCCGTACCTGATGGATACCGACGGCGCCTTTGAAGGGATGCTGCAACGGGCCTGGGACCGGGTGCTGGAGACCAAGCCGGTGCTGCTGGTCCTCATCGGCTCCGATCTGTCGATGATGGAGGCTCTCAACAGCTACGGGCGCCCCTTCCATCAGCGCGGCCGGGAGATGGTGCTCGGGCCGCTGAACCCTGCCGAGGTGGGGCGGATGCTCGGGCTGGAACCGGCGGAAGCCTTCGACGCCGCGCTGGTCACCGGCGGGCTGCCGCTGATCTGCGCGGAGTGGCCGCGAGGTGCAGGGCTGTGGGACTTCCTCGGCGAGGCGCTGAGTGATCCGGTCTCGGCTCTGCTGGTGTCGGCCGAGCGCTCGCTGGCTGCCGAATTCCCCCCGCAGGCTCAGGCGCGTACGGTGCTGGCGGCTATCGGCAGTGGCGAGCGGACCTTCACCAACATCGCGCGTGCGGCCGGCGGGATCGGGGCCACGCCCCTGCAGCGAGCGCTGGAGCTGCTCACGGGCAAGCGGATCGTCGCTGCGGAGCTGCCCGTCTCGCTGCGTCCGTCGAAGGATCGCCGCTACCGGGTGTCAGATCCCTACCTGCGGTTTTGGCTGCACCTGCTCGGCCCGTCCATGGAGGAGATCGAGCGGGGCCGGGGTGATCTGACCTTGGCGCGCATCCGGGAGAACTGGACCAGTTGGCGCGGCCGAGCCGTCGAGCCCGTTGTCCGCGAGGCCCTGGCGCGGATACTGCCCGATGACAGGCTGCCCGCGGCCCCCGCAGTGGGCGGCTACTGGACCCGTACCAACGACGTCGAGATCGATGTCGTCGGGGCGGACCGCGCACCCATTGCCAAGGAACTGCTCTTCGTCGGCTCCATCAAGTGGCTGGAGCAGTCGCCCTTCGACCGGCACGACCTGGCAGCTCTCCATCGACACCGGGCCGCCCTCACCGACGAACCCGTTCCAGTCGTCGCGGTCTCGCGCAACGGAGTCGACTGTCCGGGGCTCGACGCCACCTACGGCCCCGGCGATTTGCTGACCGCCTGGCCGCTGTGAGTGGCGGACAGTGGGCATCAAGTGTGCAGGCCTGAGGGGCCAACTCTCCGTTGTCGATCGTGTGGACGACTCTGTAGTCACCGACTCGCAGGCGTCGGCGGTCCGGCTGTGAGACGGAGGGCGGACAACGCCTCGCTCGACGCGGTGCGCCGTATCGCGGACCGCTCGACCCGGTCGTCGGCATCGCCGTCCTGTTCGCGGGCGGGGCCCGGGCCCCGCCCGGTTCACCATCCGGCGGGGCGCGGACCTCCCACGGCCGGGCTGCCTACGGTACGGGGCGTGCACGATCTGCCCCGGAGGTCCCGTGGTCCGCAAGCATCGGAAGAAGTTGGCTCGTCCCGTCGAGGCCATCGAACCACCGAGCGAAGTCGAAGTAGTGATCGCCGTGGTCTCGGTGACGGTTCTGGTGTCGGCCCTGGGGGCCCTGTCGCAGTCCCCGGTGTGGCTTCTCGGGCTCCTCGTGTTCCTGCCGGGGGCGGCGTCGGCACTGTGCACCGTGCGTCAGACGCAGTTCGTGTTCGCCTGGACCGCGCTCGTGGTCATCGTCGCCATGTTCCTCCGGCCCGATGACGAGGGGCCGTGGCTCGACAGGATCCTCATGGTGCTGCTCGTCCTCGTCCTGGGGGCAGTCTCCGTGTACGCGTGCCACCGCCGTATCAGCCGCGAGCAGGAGATGCTGCGGCTGCGCTCCACCGCTGCCGCGATACAGCGCCACATCCTGCGCCCGCTGCCCATGCTCACCGACGACGTCCTGGTCGACGGCGTGTACGAGCCCGTGCAGGAGGACCGGCTCGTCGGCGGCGACATCTACGACGTCGTCGTCTCTCCCTGGGGAACCCGGGTGCTGATCGGCGACGTCCAGGGCAAGGGCCTGCCCGCGGTCGGCGCCGCTTTCGCCGTCATCGGTGCCTTCCGCGCGACGGCCCACCGAGAGCCCACCCTGACCGCGCTCGTCGATGCGATGGACGCCTCTGTCGTACAGCACAACTCCTACGCCGCGCAGACCGGCGACGACGAACGGTTCGTCACCGCGCTCATCGTCAACGACGATGTGGCGATCCTGTCCGTGCGACGGTCACCGTACCGCTGAGCGCGTCACCGGCCACACCGCACGACCGACCACGACCGGGAGGCGGTGCCGATGGGCGCTACCGGCCGGCCTGCCGCCCGTGACGGGGCCTTCGGGCGCGGTCGGCGTGCGACGAGGCTCCGCGCGCGCTCATCCCCTTCGCGGCGGCCTGGGTGATGTTGCGGGCCATGCCGCCGAAGACCACGGCGTGGAAAGGGGAGACCGACCACCAGTAGGCGTGGCCCAGCAGACCGCGTGGGTGGAACAGTGCTCGTTGCCGGTAGCGGGTACGGCCCTCGGAGTCCGACTCGGCGTACATCTCCAGCCACGCGAGGCCCGGCAGCCGCATCTCCGCGCGCAGCCGCAACAGCCGTCCGGGCTCGATCTCCTCCACCCGCCAGAAGTCCAGGGAGTCCCCGACCCGAAGGTGCTCGGCGTCGCGTCGTCCGCGGCGGAGTCCGACACCACCGACGAACCGGTCCAGCCATCCCCTGACCGCCCAGGCGAGCGGAAAGGAGTACCAGCCGTTGTCGCCGCCGATCCCCTCGATCACCTTCCACAGGGCCACTCGGGACGCATCGACCGACAGCTGCCGTTCGTCCTGGTAGAGGCTGCCTCCGGCCCAGTCCGGGTCCGTGGGCAGCGGATCGCTGGGCGCCCCCGGTACGGAGGCGGACGACCAGCGGGTGGCGACCTGGGCCTCACGCACCCGCCGCAGTGCCAGGGCCAGCGCCTCGTCGAAGGGCAACGGCAGGCCCGGAGGCTCGGGCACGTACCGCGCGATGTCGTGCTCCTGGCAGACCAGCTCGTGACGCAGTGACTCCGTCAGCGGCCGGGCCAGAGAAGTGGGCACCGGGGTCACGAGGCCGACCCAGTGGCTGGACAGCCCCGGTGTGAGCACCGGAACCGGCACGATGAGCCGCCGACGCAGTCCGGCGACGGCGGCGTAACGGAACATCATCTCCCGGTACGTGAGGATGTCGGGCCCTCCGATGTCGAACGCCCGGTCCACGTCGTGCGGCATGGCGGCCGAGCCGACGAGACAGCGAAGGACATCGCGTACCCCGATGGGCTGGGTCCGGGTGTGCACCCAGCTGGGGGTGACCATGACCGGCAGCCGCTCGGTCAGATAGCGCAGCATCTCGAAGGAGGCCGATCCCGAGCCGATGACGACCGCTGCCCGCAGCACGGTGGCGGGCACCGGCGATTCGAGGAAGATCCGACCGACCTCGGCCCGGGAGCGAAGATGCGGGGAGAGCGATTCCTCGGGCACGTTCGGTGGAGTGAGCCCGCCCAGGTAGACGATCCGGCGCACGCCGGCGGAGTGTGCCTGCTCGGCGAAGATCCGGGCCGCGCGGCGATCGGTGTCCTCGAACGCGGAGCCGGTACCGAGGGCATGCACCAGGTAGTACGCGACATCGATCCCGCGCATGGCCGCGGCGACCGAGTCCGCGTCCGTCACGTCGCCCTGTACCGTCTCGGCGTCCCCCGCCCAGGGGTGGTCACGGAGTTTGCCGGGGGAGCGGGCCAGACACCGCACCCGGTGACCCGCTCGGAGTAGTTCGGGCACCAGACGCCCGCCGATGTACCCGGACGCCCCGGTGACCAGGCAGTGCGACCGTTCCATGTCCCCGTCCTCCGGCCCGTTCGTGTCCACGATGGTTCCTCCAAGCGCTTGCCCCGACTGCTCCTCCGTGGCCCGATCATGGCCTCGGCAGCGTGACCCCGCACGTCACGGCGGGCCGCCCCGGGCCTGATCCCGGGTTCAACGGCGCAGGACGGGGAGCCGGTTCACCGTTTCACTCCGATGCGGGCAGGGGGCTCACCCGCTTGCTCCGGGCGGCAGTTGGAGGGTCCGTGGTGGTGCTCGCCTGTCTGCACTAACCCGGCGCGCGCGGGGAACCCGGCGCCGCAAAGCTGTGGGCATACGCGCTCCCGC
Organism: Streptomyces sp. NPDC006510; assembly: GCF_040611955.1. Lineage (NCBI taxonomy): Bacteria > Bacillati > Actinomycetota > Actinomycetes > Kitasatosporales > Streptomycetaceae > Streptomyces > Streptomyces sp. NPDC006510. The sequence goes on from NZ_JBEXPH010000027.1 coordinate 27,152, forward strand.
CGGCATCCCGGCGAAAGACAAAGAAGGTTTTCCCTGTGCGTCTGTACCGAATAGCGCTCTGGGCGACGGTTCCCATGGCGCTTCCCCTCCTGGCGGCACCCGCCGGAGTGACGGCGGCCCGGGCCGCCCGCGGCACGGCTCCGGAAGGGCCGCTTTCCGTGTGGCGGCCCGGCGTGGCCGCACAGCCGGCGGTCGACACCGGGCGGCCGTTCCCGGCACTCGGCGCGGCGTCGATGGCGCTGCCCCACATGGTGCCCCGGCCCGCCATCGTGTCGCGTGCGCAGTGGCGGGCCGACGAGACCAAGCGTGACCGCCATGCCCACTACGCGGGAGGGGTCGGCGCGGTCTTCATCCATCACACCGACACCCCCAACGGCTACGACTGCGCGGACGTCCCCCGTACGCTGCGCAATCTGTATACGGGCCAGACCCGTGACCGGAGTTGGGGAGACCTCGGCTACAACTTCCTCGTCGACAAGTGCGGCACCATCTACGAAGGCCGCGCCGGCGGTGCCGACCGGCCCGTCATCGGCTCCCACACCATCGGGTTCAACCAGGGCACCACGGGGATCGCGGCCATCGGCACCTTCGGGCCGGGGACGGCGGTACCGGCGGCCATGGAACACGCGATCGCGGCACTCGCGGCCTGGAAGCTCGGCCTGGGCGGCGTCGACCCCACCGGCAAGGTGCGGCTCACGTCGACGAACGACAAGAGCCGCTACGCCAAGGGCACTTCGGCCGCCTTCGACGCCATCTCCGGCCACAGCGACGGCTTCGCCACCAACTGCCCGGGAGAGGCGCTGTTCGCGCGGCTCCCCGCGATCCGGAAGCTCGCCGCAGGCCTCCAGGGCAAGCCCCCACGAGCACTCTTGGGCACCCGCCTCACCGCGAACCCGGGGAACGTCCATCGCGGCAGTCATTGACGGTCCGCCGGAGGCGGGCGCGCGCCCGGGTACGGTGCGCAGATGTCCGTCGCCCGGCGCGCAGCATGTCCGGCGCCCCGTATTTCATGAACCGGGGCGGTCCGTGGACAATCGCGGCCATGAGCGAAGAGTCGATACGGAACTACCTGGCCTCGGTCGAGAGCCGACTGGCGGCCGATGCCTGCGCCCCGCGCTGGGAGGACTGGTCCGGAGTCCCGGTCCTCGTCGGGCGGCGGGCCGACTTCCGGATGCTGTGGGCGGCCACCAATCTGCATCTGTTCACCGTGGCCGCCGCCGTGCCGGAGGTCACCGTGCCCGTCATCGACACGTTCACCACGCAGGTGCTCGCGTACGCCAAGAAGAACAAGGGCGGTCTGCCCGTCGGGATGCAGACCGGTGTCGCGGCCTTCCCCGTTCTCGTCAGTGATCGGATCGATCCGGCCGCGATGGCGTGGGCGGAGGAGAAGCAGCGCAACCAGTTCGCCTGCTTCGCGCGCCCGGTCGTGGTCGACAGCGCGCAGGGCTACGTGGGCATGTACCGCGGGAAGCCGGCGCTGGGGCGGGCCTATGCCTCGCATCTGATCGAGAAGGGTGCCCGATACTTCCAGCCGCAGGGCTGAGGCGCCGCGCCCGCGCCCACGCTCGCGGTCGGTGATCTGCACGCCCCGCACGCCCTGCACGCCCTGTACGGCTGGACGGTTACGGCTGGGTGATCCTCAACTCCTTTATGCCCGCGGGCTTCTGCGCGTCCTCCGACTCGACCGTCAGCCGTACCAGCCGGGCAACCGCGCCCGTCAGGTACGGCTGCCAGCGCGTGCCGTCGGGCGAGGTCTCCAGGTGGTACGAGGACGGTCGCACGTCCGTCCACTCCGGTTCGGCCGACGTCACCGCGCCCGTACGGCCCAGGTCCACCGTCAGCGCGCCCGTCGCGCCGTCCGGGGACCAGGCGGTGGCCGGGCTGCCGTCCACCGCGGCGACCGCGTACAGGCCGGGGGCCTCCGAGGTCGCCGTCGCCGGGCGGCAGCGGGCCGCGTCCGTGGTCGGGGTGAGGTCCGGGCGGCGGGTGGGGAGAGTGAGCGTGCGGGTGAGCAGGCGGGGGCCGGCGGGGGAGTGGACGGTGAAGGGGGCGCCGGAGGCCAGCCGGACCGTCGTCGTCCGGGGGCCGATCGCGAGGTCGTACGTACGGCCCCGGTAGCGCAGCCCCGTCAGTGTGACGCCGCTGCCCAGTTGCGGCGGCAGCATCGGATCGAGCCGCACACCGTCCTCCCGCAGCCGCAGACCCGTCAGGCCGTGCGTGAAGACCTGGAGGAAACCGCCCTTCCCGGTGAGGAAGTCCTCGGCGGGGAAGCCCGACAACGGGTCCTGGGCACCCGCCTTCGCGCCCCGCGCCTCGCTGAACAGCGCGTACGGGCCGCGCATGAACGGGCGGACGGCGCGCTGGAGATAGGTGTACGTTGCGCAGCCGGGCTCCCCGATCGCGGCCGCGTCGACCGCGTGGACCGAGTCGGTCATGGCCGGGCCGTCCGGGTCGGTGCGCTCCGCGTAGTAGTCGAGCGTGGACGCGGCGGCGCCCGGCTCCATCGGCCACTCCAGCGGATGGATCAGCAGTACCGTGTCGGCCTGCTTGATCGTCGAGCCGTTGTAGCCCGCGTACTGGAGGAAGAGCTTGCGCTCCGGGTCGTACGGGATGCGCAGGCCGTCCGCGACCCGTGCCCATTCGGCCGGTGCGGGGTGTCCCAGCAGTCGCGCCGCGCGGGTGGCGTTGCGCAGGGTGGTGGCCGCGACCGCGTTGGTGAAGACCCCGTCGGTGACCCCGTTGCTGTACTCGTCGGGGCCCGCGACCTCCTTCACCGAGTAGCTGCCGTCGTCGTTGGCGGTGGCCCGCGAGACCCAGAACTCGGCGATCCCCTCAAGCAGCGGCCAGCCGCGGCCGGCCAGCCAGTCGTGGTCCCCGGTCGCCAGGTAGTACTGCCATACGGCCAGCGAGACATCGCCCTGGAGGTGGTTCTGGGTGACGCAGTGCGGGGGGTTCCAGCTCTGGCACTCGGACCACAGATCCCCCCTGCTCGCGCTCGTCCACGGGTAGAACAGGCCCCGGAAACCCAGCTTCCGGGCGTTGGCGCGGGCGGCTTCGCGGGTGCGGTAGCGGTACTCGACGATGGCGCGGGCCAGCTCGGGGCGGGTGGCGAGCAGCCCGGGGTACATCCAGGTCTCGGCGTCCCAGAACACCATGCCGGCGTAGTTGTCACTGGTCAGACCGGCCGGTGCGATGCTGTCGCGGGACCCGGACCGGGTGGCGGCCAGCAGCCCGTACTGTGCCGCCCGCAGCCACTTCTGGAGGTCGGGACTGTCCGGTACGGAGATGTCGGCCGCCCAGGCCCGCTGCCAGGCCTCGGTGTTCGCGGCGAGGACCCCGGACCAGCCGCGCCGGGCCGCGCGCCGGGCGGCTTCGCGGGCGGCGGCGCGCGGGGCGGGGGAGGTGAGCGCGGTGTCGATGCCGACGTACTTCTCGAAGGTGTACGTACGCCCGTCGCGCACCCGGTGCGTGCTCCGTGGCGCGACCGGCGTCGCCCCGGCCCCGGGCCTCCCGGAGCGCAGGGTCTGGACGATCGCGCCCGTGGTCCCGGTGCCCCGGGTGCGGAACGTACCGTCGTCCGCCAGGGTGATCCGGCGTGCGCCCCTCGGGTCGAGACGGCCGGTGACGGTCGCGGTGCCGTTCCAGCGAGGTGTCATGCGCAGGCGTACGGCGCCCGTGTGCACATCGGACCGGTCGGCGAGCACCTCGTACGTCAGGTCCGTCGCGCGTCCGTCGGCCGTGGTCCACCGCAGCGACGTACGCACCAGCCCGCAGCGCAGGAAGAGCGTCTGACGGTAGTGCGAGATCCGGCCGGGGGGTGTGTCGGAGCCGTAGGTCTCGTCGCCGACGCGTACGTCGAGGTTCGTCCAGCTGGGCAGCGCGGCGGCCACCTCCCGGCCTCCGGCGAGATCCTTGTCGCGCCCGAACAGACCGGAGACGAACGCGCCGTCGTAGCGCGGGGTGAACAGCGGCCAGCCGGTCTTCTCGCCCGACGCGGCGTATCCGGCGCCCGCGGCGGGCACCCGGTGGCCCAGGTATCCGTTGCCGGTATAGGGGTCGTAGCCGGCCGCCTCGCCGAACCGGGTGGACGTCAGCGCCCAGGCGGGATCGGCGTCCCGGCCACAGGCGGTGGCCGCGGCGGAAGGACGCGCCGCCGCGTACGAGACGGGGGCCGGAGGCGCGATCAGGGCGCCCGCGACCAGCGATGTCAGGGACGCCAGGGACGTGAGGAGACGGATGCGCGAGAGGCTCACCGTACGAAGGTAGGGAAGCGCGCGCCGCGTGGCGGTGCGCGGCGCGCGGGGTGAACGGCTGATGCGGCAGCGGGCGCCGGTGGCCCCTTTCGTCAGCCCGCGAGGCCGGTCTTGAGACCCGCGCCGCACAGCGGGACGACGACGCTCCGGTCCGTCCAGCCGCCGACCGCGGCCCAGCAGGCGACGCCCGTCGTCTCCACGTAGAAGCCGCGGGCGGCCAGATCCAGCTGCGCGGCACGGATCTGATCCTCGGTCACGGTGAGGAAGGTGCCGCCCGAATCCCGGACCGCGGCGAGGATGGCTTGGGCACGCGGCGGGCGGGGGATGGCGATGCCCTCGGCGAGAGTGGGGGCGGCGTGTCCGGCCGGGTCGTCGAGCAGTCCGTCGGCGTCCGCGCGGAAGGCGGCGGCCAGCGGCGAGACGGCCTCGGCCTGAACGGCGATCAGCGCCGGACGCCGGTCGATCAGCCCCCGGGCGTGCAGCTCGGCGGTGGCCAGGGCCGCGCCGAGGAGAAGGGTGCCGTTGCCGACCGGTACGGCGATGGCGTCCGGGAGACGGCCGCCGAGGTCCTCCCACAGCTCGTACACATACGTCTTCGTGCCGTGCAGGAAGTACGGGTTGAAGACATGCGAGGCATAGAACGTGCCGGGGGTGTCGGCGGCGGTACGGGCCGCGGCCGCGGTGGCCTCGCGGTCACCGGGGACGATTTCCAGCCGGGCGCCGTGGGCCCGGATCTGCTCGGTCTTCTTCGGGGAGGTGCCCTCGGGGACGTACACCGTGCACGGGAGCGAGGCACGGGCGCAGTACGCGGCGACGGCCGTGCCGGCGTTGCCGCTGCTGTCCGCGACGACGCGCTCGGGCGACAGCCGGCGGGCCAGCTCGGCGAGCATCACCGCGCCGCGGTCCTTGAAGGAGAGCGTCGGCATCAGGAAGTCGAGCTTGGCCGAGACCGTGCCGGTGAGCGGGACGAGCGGGGTGCGGCCCTCGCCGAGCGTGGTCGTGGGTGCGGAGAGGGGCAGCACCTCCTCGTAACGCCACAGTGAATTGACGCGCCCCGCCAGGGAGTTGAGCGAGAGCGTGCCGACGGTTTCGAAGTCGAGGTCCCAGGGGCCGCGGCAGACCGGGCAGCACCAGGTGAGAGCGTTGGTTTCGGCACGGGTGCCGTCCTGCGGGCAGATGTATGCGGGCATGCCTGTCAGCATGTCAGGCGCGTGGCGGCCCCATGGCGAAGGTATTGCGGAGCCCACCGCACCCTTGTGTGATTCCCATGAATCGGTCAATCTTTCGCTGTCGGCAGGCCGCGGGCAGTGCGGAACCCGCAGCGGTTGATTGTCATGCCCATGCGATTTCTGCTCCGTTCCGTCCCCGCTTCACGCGGAACCCCCCACCAGCGCACCGCAATCGAGGAGGACCCCTCACATGTCAGTGATGCGTCACACCCCCCACACGCGTCGAAGACTCGCCGCGGCGAGTGTCATAGCCGGTGCCGCCCTCGCACTCTCCACCGCGGCCGTGCTCCCCGCCTCCGCGTCGGGGACGGCGACGGAAGGCCGGATCCAGAACGCGGGCGCCCCGGGCACCATCAGCGGCAGCTACATCGTCACGCTCGACGACTCGGCGGCCGACGCCGGCTCCGCGCAGGGCAAGGCGCTCGCCAAGGAGTACGGCGCCAAGATCAAGAAGACCTACCGTGCTGCCCTCAACGGCTACGCGGTCGAGCTCTCCGAGGCGCAGGCGAAGAAGTTCGCCGCGGACCCGGCCGTCGAGTCCGTCGTGCAGAACCGGACCTTCCGGGTCACCGGCACCCAGCCCTCGCCGCCCTCCTGGGGCCTCGACCGGATCGACCAGAAGTCCCTCCCGCTGAACCAGAGTTACACCTACCCCGACAACGGGGGCGAGGGTGTCACCGCGTACATCATCGACACCGGTGTGCGGATCACCCACAGCGACTTCGGCGGCCGGGCCTCGTACGGCTACGACGCCATCGACAACGACAACACCGCGCAGGACGGCTACGGCCACGGCACGCATGTGGCGGGCACGGTCGCGGGTTCGGCGTACGGCGTGGCCAAGAAGGCGAAGATCGTCGCCGTCCGGGTCCTCGACAACAGCGGCTCCGGCACGACCGCGCAGGTCGTCGCGGGCATCGACTGGGTGACGGCGAACGCCGTCAAGCCCGCGGTGGCCAACATGAGCCTGGGCGGCGGGGCGGACTCGGTGCTCGACGCCGCCGTACGCAAGTCCATCGCGTCCGGCATCACCTACGCCGTCGCCGCGGGCAACGAGTCGACCGACGCCTCCACGAAGTCCCCGGCACGGGTCACCGAGGCCATCACGGTCGGCTCCACCACCAGCACCGACGCCCGCTCCAGCTTCTCCAACTACGGCAGCGTGCTGGACATCTTCGGCCCCGGCTCGTCGATCACCTCGGCCTGGAACTCCAGCGACAGCGCCACCAGCACGATCTCCGGTACGTCGATGGCGACCCCGCACGTCGCCGGTGCCGCCGCCCTCTACCTGGCCGGCCACCCGAGCGACAGCCCGGCACAGGTCTCCGCCGGACTGGTCGCCGCGGCCAGCACCGGAGTGGTGACCAACCCCGGTACGGGCTCACCGAACCGGCTGCTGAACGTCGGCAGCGGCTCCACCACGCCGCCGGGCAAGAAGTTCGAGAGCACGACGAGCTACACCATCAGCGACAACGCCACCGTCGAGTCGCCGATCACCGTCACCGGTGTCACCGGCAACGCGCCGGCCACGCTGAGCGTGCCCGTGAACATCACGCACACCTACATCGGCGACCTGAGGATCGACCTGGTCGCGCCCGACGGTTCGGTCTACAACCTGAAGGCCTACGGGAGCGGTGGCAGCGCCGACAACGTGAACACCACCTACACGGTGAACGCCTCGTCGGAGGTTGCCAACGGCACCTGGAAGCTGCGGGTCGGCGACAACGCCGCGGCGGACACCGGCAGGATCAACTCATGGGGTCTGCAGTTCTGATGACGAGGCGTCCGTGACGCTTCGAACATGTGGGGCGGCTGCTTCGGCGGTCGCCCCACTCCCGCGTGAAGACGCCTCACTCCCGCGTGAAGCCGATCGCGGTTGCGGTGAACCGGAGGAGGGGAGGACGCCTGAGGAGAGCCGGGATCCCTCTGGTGGTCGAGGGCCGGGTATGCATGGGGGCCTGTCGAATCACCACTTCGAGTGAATCTTTGGCCTGTGCTTGCGGTTCACAACCGACGGTTGTCAGGCTGTTGCAGACTGTCAATCTGTTGGGAGTGACCTGTGACTTTCGGTGAGCAGCCCGCGTATCTGCGCGTTGCAAGCGATCTGAGAGAGAAGATCGTCAACGGTTCGCTGCCGCCGCATACGCGCCTGCCTTCGCAGGCCCGTATCCGCGAGGAGTACGGAGTGTCGGACACCGTCGCGCTGGAGGCGCGAAAGGTGCTGATGGCCGAGGGTCTGGTGGAAGGGCGCTCCGGTTCCGGCACCTATGTCCGCGAGCGCCCCGTCCCGCGGCGGATCGCCCGCTCCGGCTACCGGTCCGCGGCCGGTGCGAGTCCGTTCCGCCAGGAACAGACGGCGGAGGGGGTGCACGGGACGTGGGAGTCCCGCAGCGAGCAGGAGGGGGCGAGCGTCGAGATCGCCGGGCGCCTGGGCATCGAGCCGGGCGACCGGGTGATGCGGACGAGGTACACCTTCCGCGAGGCCGGGGAGCCGATGATGCTCTCCACCTCCTGGGAGCCGCTCGCCGTGACGGGGCGTACGCCGGTGATGCTGCCGGAGGAGGGCCCGTTGGGCGGCTGTGGGGTGGTCGAGCGGATGGCCGCGATCGATGTCGTCGTGGACAACGTGGCCGAGCAGGTCGGCGCGCGCCCGGGGCTGGCGGAGGAGCTCCTGGCGCTCGGCGGCGTGCCGGGGCATGTGGTGATGGTGATCGAGCGGACGTACTACGCGTCGGGCCGCCCGGTCGAGACCGCGGACGTGGTGGTGCCCGCCGATCGCTTCCGGGTCGCCTACCACCTTCCGGTCAGGTGACCGGCCCGCGAAGGGCGTCGTCGTCCGGCGTCGCCGACGACGATCCGGCGCCCGGTCGGATCCCGTAACGGGCGGGCGATCGGCGGCCGCAGTGAATTGTCATGTCCCGCTCCTTCCCTCCGGTCCTCACCCGCACATCGGAAGGCGAACGCGAAGCCGCCCACAACGGACACGAAGCCGTCCATGACGGACCAGCCATGCGAAGCCCGGCCGGCGCACCGGCCGGGCTTCGCATGGTCACGGGCGCAGAGGGGGCGCATCCGGCCGGATGCGCCCCCTCTTGTCGGTCGGATCGGTGTCTCTTTGTGCAATTCCGTATGCGTTGAGTGAAGGTCAGGCGTACGCTCGGGCATATGCGTACTGCGGTTTCCTGGGGATCTTTAGAAACGTGCACGTCGTTCGAGGGAGGGGCGCGATGCTGGGGAGGGACACGATGAGCGACAACGGCGCCGTGCTCCAGTGGCTGGTGATACGGCAGGACGACAACGGCAATCGCTATCGCGTCGGCAGGTATGCCACGCAGGGCGAGGCCCAGAAGATTGCCGACAAGCTCGATGAGCACGGACACAAGCAGCTCTACTGGGTGGAGCGGGTCGAGCCGAGCGCCCGGCCTTAAGGGTCTGTCCGGCAGATCATGGCCGGGGCCGCGACGCCTGGCACGGCACCTCGCGGCGTTGCCGGAACGTCCGAACAGCTCCTTCCCCGAGCTCTCAACTCCGTTCGAGCAGGGGAGACCCCACCTAAGACGCTCCGGCGCCCTGCGATGCACCGCACCGGACGCCGCGCCCTGTCCGACCCTGATCCGCCGGACAGGCCCTGGGGCGACTGCGAGGAGTGCGGCGGGCGGTGGTCGCGCTCCGGCGCGTGCCCGCGCGTGCGCTCGCCGCGCCGGTCGCCCGAGTCGCCCGCCCGAGCCGGTCCTGCGGTTCCGAGGGCGTTCCGGCAGGCGGCCTCCGCCCCGCTAAGGTCCTGTCCGACCGGGTTTGCACATGAACGAAGGCGGAGTGATGTCGGTCCTGATCGACACGGTGGCATGGGTGCGGGTGGAGAACGGCAGGATTCTCTGCGCGCGACCGCGGGGGAAGGACGTCTTCTACATCCCCGGCGGCAAGCGGGAGGGCCGGGAGACCGACCTGCAGACCCTGCTGCGCGAGGTCGAGGAGGAGCTGGCCGTGGCCATCCTCCCGGCGACGGTGTCCCACATGGGCACGTACGAGGCACAGGCGCACGGCCATCCGGACGGGGTGGTCGTGCGCATGAGCTGTTACGCCGGTGAGTACCGCGGGACGCTGACGGTCAGCAGCGAGATAGAAGAGATGGCGTGGTTCTCCTACGCCGACCGGCCGCTCGTCCCGCCGGTCGACCAGCTGCTCTTCGACGACCTCAAGGCCGCGGGCGCACTGGTCTGAGCCGCTGCCTGCGCCCTCGCCGTCCCGAGCCTGCGCCCGCGCCGTCCCCGCGCCGGCTCCGCACCCCCGGCCGCATATCAATTGCGTGATCCGTATTACCCGCCGGTTTAGTCGGGCGCCACGGGAATCGCATTGATTCCGTACGCCGGCGCTTTACGCGCTCGCGCCGCGCATGAAGTGTCAGGCAAATCACGCCGACGGGCGGCGGCGATCTTCCGCAGGGTGACGGTTAGTCGTCCGTTCGTGGAACGCGGCATTGCGGAACCTCGCATTGTGATCGACGAACGACGACGGGGCGTCTCATTGGTCGAGACCTGCCGATTGGTCGAGACCTAGGGAATTTGAAATCGAAACTGCCGGTGGGTGGTGCAGACTCACGGACATGGAGACGTCGGAAGGGAGCGCCACGGTTGCAACCCATTTTCCGGGCGTGGCGAGGTCGCTCACGGTCCATGATCCAGGGGTGCCCGGAACGCCGGCGAGCACCGTCGCGGAGCCGGTGCTGCCGGGGTGGGTCTCGACGGCGGTCAGGTCCGTCGTGATGCCGGTCCCGACGGCCTTGAGCACGGCCTCCTTCCGGGTCCAGCAGCGCAGGAAGGCCCGGTGGCGCGCGCTGCCCGGAGGAAAGGCGCGTACGTGCCGCTGCTCGGCCGGGGTGAGGGCGATCGCCCCCAACTCCTCGGTGTCCATGTCCCGTACGCCCTCCACGTCGACCCCGATCGGGGTCCGGGCGATCGCGAGCAGGCAGCAGCCCTCGGAGTGCGAGACGCTGATCCGGAAGGGGCTCGTGGGACGGAGGATGGCTGGTGGGCCGTGCCGGTGGTCGCCGCATCCGGGGCAGGGGCTGCGCCCGAATTCCACTTCGAACGGACTGACTTGAAGTAGCCGGGCCAGTGCGCGCCGTGCGCCGGCACGGCTGCCGGCGAACTGGGCCGCCTGGCGCGGATGGCCCATGCGGTTCAGGCGCTCGCGCTCCCCGGTGTCGAGCAGTGCGAGATCGGCCGGATCGGGGCTTTCGCTCGCAATCGGCCACCAGTGGACAAGTGCTTCGGTCGTGCTGGGGGTGAGGAGCGCGTTCACGGGTGGAGCGTAGGCCGCGCCCCGATGCCGGGGAGTGCGATGGCCTCTATGGGACAGCCTTCACTCCGCTCCGTAGCCGGACGACTTCGTACGGCAGCGTAACTGGACGGTGGGTCTCGCGGATGCGGGCCCTGGATGCAGCTTGCTGACACTTTCGGCGTGAGGGGCCGGTGGGCCGTGCGGGCAGGGGGGATGGTGCGGACCCTTCCGATCCGCTTGAGGGGGGTTGCCGTTGACTGCTTCACACCCGGCGATCTAATGTCTGGTCAAGTTGATCGTGGCGTATATGTGTTGCTCGGGTTTGCATTAATTGGCTTCCGAATCAACCCGATTTGGGTTGAGGCGGCTTCCTTGGCGCGGGTGAAATCCGACGTGGTCAATTGACATCCCGGGACAGCGGCGCAATTGGGGGACGGGTGGCCGAAATGAGTTCGGTGGCGGATGCTCCGGGAGATCTGGACCGCACGGATTATGTGGAGCGAGCGCTCCTGCAGGCACGCGCGCTGATCGAGTCCTCGGTGTCCTTGCACCGGCAGAGACCCGGCGGGGCCTCGCTGGTGGTGCGGGCCGACGACAGGTCGATCGCCGAGGCGGTCAGGCAGTTGATGACAGGGGCGCGCTACTCGGCCCATGTGGCGGTGACGGGGGACCGGACACACTCGGCCGCCGTGTGTTCCGCGCTCGCGGACTCCGTCCGGGGCAAGTCGGCGGGGGACCGGGGCAGTCGGGCGAGGCTTGCCGTGCGGCTGCTGGCCGCGGGCGGCGCACTGCGCATCTCCTCCGAGTTCTGCGACGCGTTCGGCGGGACGAACTTCGAAGTACGGGTGACGAAGGGCGAGCTGCGCGAGGCGTTAATCGTCGACGGCCGGACCGCCCTGGTGCAGTCGGGCGCCGAGGGAAGTGCCGGGCACGCCGCGATCATCACCGATCCGGCGGCCGTCGGCGCACTCGATCTGCTCTTCGCCGGGACATGGACGAGCGCCCGCCCCCTCGCCGACGAGCTCCGGCTGGACCGGAGCCTGCGCACCGTTCTCGCGCGCCGGATCCTGGAGAAGCTGCGCGAGGGGCACACCGACGATGTCGCCGCACGCGAGATCGATGTGTCTCTGCGCACGTACCGACGGCACGTCGCGGAGATCATGCGTGAACTCGGCGCGAACTCCCGCTTCCAGGCGGGTGTACGCGCTGTGGAACTGGGGTTGCTGGAACGGTGCTGAAGCGTCGCACCGCGCAGTGACTCCGGATTGCTGAATTCATCGGGGGGCAACGGGGATGAGCAGGACATCAGAGACGGGGCCGGAGTCGGCCAGAGGCGGAGCGAGAGGGCGGACGCGGGAGCGGACGGAGACGGGCAGGGAACCCGACATACCCCGGCCCCGGGCCGGCGAGGTGCGACCGGCCGGGGCCGCGAACGAACCGCACGCCGATGCCATCGAACGGGCCCTGCTGGAAGTGCGGGCCATGATCGAGACGACGGTCGAGCAGCACCGGGACCGCGTCTCGTGGGACCAGCTGATCACCGTCGTGGACGACAACAAGGAAGCGGTGATCGCGGAGGCGCGCAAGCTGGTGCGCCAGGCGCGTACTGGCATCGATGTCGTGCTCGCCGCGGGGCCGAGCTGCGGCGCCGAGTCCAAGCGCGCCCTGCACGAACTGATCCGCGCGGTGCCGGACGCGATCCGGATCCGGCTGCTGTGCACCCCCGCCATGATCGACGAGGAGTTCGTCCGGGCCCAGCGCGAGCGGGAACAGCCCGCCGAGGTGCGGGTGGCGCGGGTCCCGCCCCTGCAAGGACTCATCGTCGACGCCACGGTCGCGCTGGTCTCGGCCGAGTCGCCCACCGGACGCCGGGCCTCGCTCATCCGCGTACCCGATGTGATCCGTACGCTCAACACCCTCTACGAGGGGGTGTGGCGCAATGCCGTACCCGCCGACGGGCACATCGCCTTCGGGGATCACTCGCGTGCCGAACTCGCGCGGCAGATCCTGGGAGCGCTGCGGGCCGGGGTGACCGATGAGGTGGCGGCCCGTGAACTCACGGTCTCCGTGCGCACCTACCGACGGTACGTCGCCGAGATCATGACGCTGCTCGGTGCCAGTTCCCGCTTCCAGGCCGGGGTGCGGGCGGCGGAGCTGGGACTGCTGGGGTCCATGGACCCGCCCGGCACGTAGCACCCGCCCCGCACGCCCCACAGGGCGGGGTGCGGCGCTGGCAGCTTCCTGTAGTTCCCGTTGTCGGGGGTGTGACCCGACGTTAGAACAGGCTTGTTGACTCGGATCCGCCTGAGGCCGCGGACCGTTTGATGTACCGCCGACGCGAGGTGCGAAGAGGATGAAGGCCGGCATCGACAGCGGATGGTTCCGCAGATACGGAGCGGGGGGTGCGCGCAGGCGGGTGCTGATCCTGCCGCACGCGGGCGGCTCCGCCGCGTACTTCCACCGCTGGGGACGGGAGTTCGGCGAGGACACCGAGGTGCTCGTGGCCCGGTACCCCGGGCGCCATGTCCGGATCGACGAGCCGTTCGTGCTCCGGATGGACGAGCTCGCCGACGCGGTCACCGAGGCCCTGCTGCCCTTCCTGGACCTGCCGCTGACGCTCTTCGGCCACAGCATGGGCGCCTCAGTGGCGTACGAGGTGGCGCTCCGCCTCGAAGCACGGCACTCGGTGCGCCTCGACGGGCTTCATGTGTCGAGCCGCAAGGCCCCGCACCGGCTCACCCCGCGCGCGCTGCACCGGGAGGACGACGACGCGCTGATCGCGGAGGTCCGGCGGCTCGGCGGTACGGACGGGGTCCCGCTGGACGATCCGGCGCTGCGCGCGCTCGTGCTGCCCGCGATCCGCGCCGACTTCACGATCGTGGGCACCTACGGACCGCGCACCGCCGTCCCGGTCGGCTGCCCGGTCCACGGGTACGTCGGCGACCAGGACCCCTCGCTCACCGAGACCGACATGACGGCCTGGGCCGATGTCGCGCCCCTGGGCTACACACAACAGGTGTTCCGAGGCGGCCACTTCTATCTCGTCGAAGAGCGCGACGCACTGATCCGCGCTCTCGGCGGCGCTCCGGCCGGTGTGCGATGACCATGCCCGTCTCCGCTTCGTCATCCGCCCCGTCCACCCGGTCCGCGCCGTCCTTCGGTCTCGGCCACGACAGCGGGGTCGCCGTTCTCGACAAGGCGTCGCTGCTGCTGAGCGTCCTGGAGGACGGACCGGCCTCGGTGTCGCGGATCGTGCGCGTCACCGGACTGACCCGTCCCACCGCGCACCGGCTGGCACTGGCGCTGCAACGGCTCCGGCTGGTCACCCGTGACGCGAGGGGCCGCTTCCTCCTGGGACCCCGGCTGAGCGAGATGGCGGTCGTGGAGCACGGCGACCGCATGCTGGCCCTGGCCGGAACCGTACTGACCGGGCTGCGCGACCGGACCGGGGCCAGCGCCCGGCTCTACCGCCGGTGCGAGGACCGCCTGCTGTGCGTGGCCGGTGCGGAGACCTCGCCGAACGTGGCGGAGACGGTGCCGGTGGGCACGGCCTTCCCGATGCGTTCCGGTCCGGTGGCCCAGGTGCTCCTCGCCTGGGAGGAGCCGGACGTGCTGTGCCGGGGGCTGGTGGGCGCCCGGTTCACCGCCACCGTGCTCGCGGGCGTACGCCGCCGGGGCTGGGCGCAGAGCACCGGGGAGCGGAGCAGCGGCTCGGCCGCCCTGGCCGCTCCGGTACGGGGTCCGGGCGGGCGGGTCGTCGCCGCACTCTGCCTGTCCGGACCGGTCGGGCTGCTGACCGAGGAGCCGGCCCGGGAGTTCGGCAGCGCGGTCATCGACGCGGCGCTGCGCCTCGGCGAGGCGTCGGACACGTGACCGCTGCCTCCCGCGCGCGGGCGGCGGTCTGCTGAATGACGCACGGACAAAACCCCGGATCCGACCTGGAGTTCAGGATCCTGGGCCCCACCGAGATGTGGGCCGCGGGGGTGCGGATCCCGCTGACCGCCGCGAAACAGCGCACCGTCCTGGCCGCCCTTCTCATCTCGCCCGGCCGGTTCGTCTCCGACGCGTGGCTCAGCGAACTCCTGTGGGACTCCGCGCCGCCCGCGACCGGAACGGCCCAGCTCTACACGTACATCTCACGGCTGCGCCGGATCTGCGGACCCGAGCTGCGGCTGGTGCGCAAGCACCGGGGCTATCACCTGCTGCTGGGCGCCGCGTGGTTCGACTGGGAGGTCTTCCAGCAACTCGCCGAACAAGGGCGGGACGACCTGCTGAACGGCCGGTACGCGGAGGCCGCCGGCTGCCTGGAGACGGCACTGGACCTGTGGAACGGGCCCGCCCTGTCGGATGTGACCGAGTTCCTGGCCCGTGCGGAGCTCCCCGCCCTGGAGGAGTCCCGGCTGACCGTGGTCGAGAACCGCATCGAGGCCGACCTCGCACTGGGGCGGCACAGCCGTGCCCTGCCCGAGCTGACCCGGCTGGTGGCGGAGCACCCCGCCAGGGAATCGCTGCGCGGGCACCTGATGACCGCCCTGTACCGCTGCGACCGGCAGATGGACGCGCTGCGGGTGTACGAGCAGGGCCGCCGGGTTCTCCAGCAGGAGCTGGGGGTGGCCCCCGGGCCGGCGCTGCGTGAGCTCCACCGGGCGGTGCTGCTGGAGGAGCTGGCCGCTCCCGTCGCCGCCGAGCGGCTGACGGCCGGTGACGGTGCGGCACCGAGCCCCTGGACCGGTCTGGTGCCGGCCATGCTGCCCACGGACACCACCGACTTCGTCGGGCGGGAGAGCGAACTGGCCGAAGTGCTCGGGGGGTTGCGTGGCTCCGGCGGCGCCACCCGAGGCGTCGCGCTGGTCGGCGCGGCCGGGTCCGGCAAGACCGCACTGGCCGTACGGGCCGGGCACGCGTGCCGGGACGACTTCCGGCAGGGCCAGCTCTACATCGACCTGCGCCGGGAGGACGGCCGCCCCAAGAACCCGCTGGATGTGCTCGGTTCCTTTCTGCGCGCGCTGATCCCGGTCCGGGGCCGGCTGCCCGAGACGCTGGACGAGCGGGCCCAGCTGTACCGCAGTGTGCTGTCGCGGCGCCGGGTCCTGGTCGTGCTCGACAACGCGGCGGACGACCGTCAGGTGCGCCCCCTGCTGGCCAGCGGCGAGGGCTGCCGCATGCTGATCACCAGCCGCTGCCCGCTGGCCTCGCTGGAGGGCATCCGGGCGGTGCCGGTCGGCCGGCTCGACGACGAGGCGGCCCGGCAGCTGATCGTGTCGGTCGTCGGGCACGCCCGGCCCGAAGCCGAACCCGAGGCGACCCGTCGGCTGGTGGAACTGTGCGACGGCCTGCCGCTGGCCCTGCGGATCTGCGCGGCGCGGCTGGCGGCGCGACCGCAGTGGCCGGTGGCCCGGCTGGTGGACCGGCTGGACCTGGGGCAGGGCCGGCTGGACGAGTGGTCCGAGGGAAGCCTCGACCTGCGCACCGCGCTCCGTACGAGCGTCCTCCAGCTCGAACCGACGCTGCGCCCGGTGCTGCGCGCGCTGGCCCGCGCGAAATCCGGCCCCTTCACCGCGGCCGAGGCGGCGGAACTGCTGCGATGGTCCGAGGAGCGGACGCAGGCGGCGCTGGACGCGCTGGCGGAGGTGTGGCTGCTGGAGGTCGACACCGCGCACGGGGTGGGCACGGCGTCGTACGCGTACCGGTGCTCGCCGCTGGTACGGCTGCTCGCCCGGTGAGCCTCGCGCCGCCCCGGTGCGCTGTCGTGAACGGTGCACCGGGGCGGACGGCGCTACTGCTGGAACGCGCCCCGGACGTCGCCCTCGGGGAGTGCGGTGCTGTGCATGCCGTCGATGAACGCGGCCAGCAGACTGGCCCAGCGCATGCCCTGGTCGTCGGCGAGGGAGAGGTCACCCAGGCTGCTGGCGCGTTCCGCGAGCCATGGCTCCAGGAAGGCGGTGTTCACCGCCCGCGCGTACATCTGCGCATCGGTCCAGTCCGGCTCCTCCCGCCGCGGCCGGGCCGGATATTCCCCCTCCGTCACCATCACCTGGTCCGGTGCCGCTTCATGGCTCATGGTCCCCTCCTTCTCGGGCCGGTTCCCCCGCAAGGTCGTGGCACAGGATCCGGGAGACATCTATGCCTTATCTATATCCCTGGCCCGGGAAGCACATGGAGTCGTCATTCACCGAACGCCTGGCAGCTTCCTGAAGGAGGCATTGCCGTCCACCGCCCCGAAGGATTCCATGGTTGTCAGGTGCAGCGCTTTTCCTCTCGAAGTCGAAGCCTCACTGACCGGCGGCCAACCCCCCTTGAAAGCCGCCGGGGCGTGGGGGTCCGGAGCCTTTCGACGGTCCCGGACCTCCGGCCGAACTCTTCCGATGAGCTCGTGCGAAGAGCTCTTTCGATGTCCGGAGAAAGGGGTTTCGGGAATGACCGCCTCAGCTCCCGAACGGATGCGTCTGGTGAGCGGTGTCGGGGTGCTGGACAAGGCCTCGCTGCTGCTGGAGGTGATGGAGGTGGGGCCGGCCTCCCTGACGGAGCTGGTGGACCGCACCGGTCTGAAGCGCCCGACGGTGCACCGTCTGGCGACCGCCCTGGAGCGGCTGCGGCTGGTCACCCGCGACCGGCGCGGCCGGTTCGTACTGGGCCCGCGGCTCGGCGACATGGCGGAGGAGGCGGGCCGGGACCGGCTCGTCGCCGCGGCGGGGCCGGTCCTGACCGCGCTGCGCGACCGCACCGGGGCCGACGCCCGGCTCTACCGGCGCCACGGTGACCTGCGGGTCTGTGTGGCCGCGGTGGAGGGATGCGGTCCGCGCGAGGAGGTCCCGCTGGGGGCCGCCCTGCCGATGAAGTCCGGGGCCGCGGCCCAGGTGCTGGTGGCCTGGGAGACCCCGGAGAACCTCTACCTGAGCCTGCGCGGGGCCCGCTTCACGGCGGCCACGCTCACCTGCGTACGCCGGCAGGGCTGGGCGCAGACCGTCGGTACGCACGACTGGGAGACCGCCTCGGTGGCCGTTCCGGTGAGGGGTCCGGGCAACCGGGTGGTGGCCGCGGTGTGTGTCTCGGGGCCGGTGTCCCGGCTGACCCGGAGCCCCGGCCGGCAGCACGGTGCGGCGGTCGTCGACGCCGCGGTGCAGCTAGGTGCGGGACTGGTGCGCTGACCGCCCCGTCCGTGGCAGCTTCCTGTAGCCGCCATTGCACCGGCCCGGCGGCACCGGATAGACATGGAACGTGAATTCGAACCGGCACGCCATTGTCGGCGAATTATGTTGAGGCCTACCCACTGCGGATCGTTCCGAAACGGGTGAGGTTCCGTCTCCCGCATTCTCTGAACGACCGAGAAAGCGGCGCGCCTCGAATCAGCGGTGACGTCATCTTCCGTTCGCTGTCGAGGTCTTGTGCAAGCGATTTCGCACACCCTTGGGGAGGGTCCGGTCGTGTGCGGGCTTTCGCCTATGCGGTTTCATGATTTCACGGGGGCAGGCAGGAATGGAACGAGAGCGGGCCATAGGACTCGACCGGCAGACCGAGTTCGTCTACCGGATGCTGCTGCGACGTCGCAGATGGCGCATGGCGGAACTGTGCGGCGTGCTCGATGTCACCGAGGAGTGGCTGGGTCGCATCGTCGACGGACTGCGGGAGGAAGGACTCGTCGCCGCCTCGGCCGACGACGAACTGGCCCTGCGGGCCGTGGAGCCGTGCCTCGCGCTGCCGGCACTCGCGAACCGGCGGTTCCAGGACGCACAGGGCTCCGGACTGCCCGGGGCGGTGGCGGTGGAACGGCTGATCGCGCTGCACGAGCGGGCCGCGGACCGGATCGCCGAGCCGGTCGAGACCGGCAGTGTGGACGAGGCGTCGGGGCTCGTGGAGCGGCTGGCCACCACGGTGCGCCGCGAGGTGGTCATGCTGGTGCCCGAACACTGCCCCGGCTCCTTCGAGTTCTCCCGCCATGTGGCCCAGGCGGTGCTGCGCCGCGACGCCGTGCTCCGGCAGGTGTGGGGTGCGTCGTTCCTGCATCTGCCCGCCGCCGTCGAGCACGCGCGGTGGCTCGGCGCGCAGGGGGCCGCGCCCTGCACCCTGCCGCATGTGCCCACCCGCGCGGTCGTCATCGATGGCGTGGTGGGGGTCCTCTTCGACGAGAGCGGCGGCGCCCGCGTGCTGCGCGGCGGCACCGCGCTCGACTCCCTGAAGAAGCTTGCCGACCGCCTGTGGGACAGCAGCATGGAGGTCCGCCAGGCGATGTCCCCCGTTCCCGCGCCGCCGACCCGGCCACGCCGTGAACAGATCCTGCGGCTGCTCGCCGACGGACTCACCGACGACGCGATCGCCCGCCGGATCGGGGTCAGCGTGCGCACCGTACGCAACGACGTCGCGTCCACCATGCTCGGCCTCGACGCGCGCAGCCGGTTCCAGGCCGGCGTCCGCGCCGCCCAGATGGGACTGCTCTGACCGCCCACCGACGGCCGCGCGTCCCACTGCCCCGCCATGTCCCTCCCGATTCTTGCCAGTTGCTGCAACGGAATCTCCGGAGCACCCGGTGCTTTGCCACTCTGATGGCGGCGCCGGACCGGCTCACCGCGGCGCGGCTCCCATTTCCCGAGCTACCTCCCGGAGGCGAGGAGTTTTCATGTCCGTCGACGTCGGAAACGTGTTGGACCGAAAGACCGGCATCGTGCTCACCGAGGAAGAGAGGACCGAGCTCGAAATAGTCGCCTCCCATGTCAGCGGAATCCAGCCGCGGGCGGTGGACGACCGGTTCTGGATCGATTCGGCCCGGGACCTCTCGGCACTTCTGCCGATCAGGCTGCGCCAGACGCTGCGCCGGTTCGTACGCGATCCCGGAGCCGACGCCATGCTGTTGCTGCGCAATCTTCCGGTGGATCCCGAATCCCTGCCGGACACGCCCAGCACCCCCGGCTCCGTGCAGCGTTCGAGTACGCTGCCCGCCTCCGTGCTCGCCCTCATCTCGCTTCAGCTCGGTGAGCTGATGGCCTTCCAGGAGGAGAAGTCCGGGGCCCTGGTGCAGGACGTGGTGCCGGTGCCCGGCATGGAGGAGTTCCAGGGCAACGCGGGCGCGACCCAGCTGACGATGCATGTGGAGAACGCCTTCCACCCGCTGCGGCCCGACCTCGTCGGCCTGATGTGCCTGCGCAACGACCACGACAACATCGCCGGTCTGCGGGTCGCGTCCATCCGCAACGCACTGCCGCTGCTCTCCGAGAAGACCCGCAGGCTGCTCCACGAGCCGCGGTTCGTCACCGCGCCGCCGGCCTCGTTCGGCGACCTCCAGTCGCTGCCCGAGCCGCACGGAATCCTCAGCGGCGACCCGCAGGACCCCGACGTGAAGGTCGACTTCACCAGCACCGAAGCCCTGGATCCGGACGCGGCGCGGGCGATGGCGGAGCTCGGCGAGGTGTTCGTCGAGGTGCGCCGGACCGTCGTGCTGGAGCCCGGCGACCTCGCGTACGTCGACAACCGGCTCGCGCTGCACGGCCGGACCGCGTTCAGCCCGCGCTACGACGGCCGGGACCGCTGGCTCCAGCGCGCCTTCGTCCAGCTGGACCTGCGCCGATCCCGGCCGCGCCGGGCCGGCGACGGCCAGGTGCAGTCCAGCGCCGCGGCCTGAGGGCGCAGCCGTCCGCCCCGGGGCGTTGCAGCAAGGTGCACCGGAGCTGCCCAAGTGCCCTGCGGTGCACAAGGGTTGGCGTCGCCGGAACTCCGGAAAACCATCACACCCGAATAAGGAGAACGAAGATGACCACGGTCGCCAATGAGCGTCAAGAGAAGATCAAGGACATCGTCTGCGACATTCTTGAGATCGAGCCCGAGGACGTCACGGAGACCAGCCTCTTCAAGGAGGACCACGACGCCGACTCGCTGCGTGCCATCGAGATCCTCGCGTCGCTGGAGAAGGAATTCCACATCGAGATCGACCAGGCCGACCTGGGCCGGATGGTCAATCTCAAGAGTGTCTACCAGATCGTTTCCGACATAGCCGGCTGGTAATCCGAACCACACACCACGGACCATCGAGACTGGTTGGGGAGATTTCATGACGTCGTTCTCCACGGACGACCCGGACGATGCGCAGAGAGTGGTCCTGAGCGGTTTCGGGGTGTTCTCCAGCATCGGGATCGGGGCGGACGCGTTCGCCGAGGGACTGCGGGCCGGGCGCAGCGGTGCCAAGCCCATCACGAGCTTCGACACCACCGGCTTCGCCTACGCCAACGGCTGCGAGGTCAGTGACTTCGACCCCGGCCGGTGGATCCGTAATCAGGAGCTCGAACAGCTCGGCCGGGCCGCCCGGTTCTCGGTGGCCGCCGCCAGGATGGCCACCGAGGATGCCGGGTTCGCCCCCGAGGAACTGCGCACCAAGCGCGGGCTCATCTCGATCGGCACCACCGACGGGGAGTCCCGCGACCTCGACAGTCTGGTGGAGACCGAGATCCGGACCGGACCCGAGGACATGGACCCCGCGGTCGCCCGGCGGGTCAGGGCCGGCCGGCTCTCCACGGCCATCGCCCATGAACTCGGCCTCACCGATGTGGAGGCCGTCACCATTCCCACCGCGTGCGCGGCCGGCAACTACGCCATCGGATACGGCTACGACGCGGTGCGCGCCGGCGAGGTGGACTTCGCGCTGTGCGGTGGGGCCGACGCCCTGTGCCGCAAGACGTTCGCGGGCTTCTACCGGCTGGGCACCATCGCCCCCGAGCGCTGCCAGCCCTTCGACGCCGACCGCAAGGGCATCCTCACCGGCGAGGGCGCGGGCGTGCTGGTGCTCGAAAGCCTGAAGTCGGCGCGGGCCCGCGGCGCCCGGATCTACGCCGAGGTGCTCGGATACGGACTCAACTGCGACGCCTACCACCAGGTGGCCCCCAACGGGGCGAGCGTCGGCAGGGCCATGAAGCTCGCCCTCGACGACGCCGGGGTCAAACCGGAACAGGTCGACCTCATCTCGGCGCACGGCACCGGCACGAAGGCCAACGACGTCACCGAGGCCCAGGCCATCCGCGAGGTCTTCGGCGAGGCCCCCCGGACCATCTCGATCAAGTCGATGATCGGCCACACCATGGGCGCCGCCAGCGCCCTGTCCGCGATCGCCTGCTCACTCGCGATCGTCCACGGCTTCATCCCGCCGACCATCAACCACGTACGCACCGACCCCGAGTGCGACGTCGACTGCGTGCCCAACGAGGCGGTGGAGGCCGACCTGCGCATCGTGCTCAACAACGGCCTGGCGTTCGGCGGGAACAACGCGGTCGTCGCCCTCGGGAAATACCAGGAGCGGGTCCGATGAGCTGGCTGGTCAGTGGAGTGGGCGCGGTCGCCGGAGTGGGCCGCGACCCCAGGGAACTCTTCGACGGCCTCTGCGACGGCCGCAGCGCCCACGCCGAGCTGCGCGGCTTCGACCGTTCGCGGTACGCCGCCCGGTACGCGTACGAGATCGACGACCGGCCGGTGCCAGGCGCCGATGTGCCGGGACGGGCCACCAAATGGCTGCTGGAAGCGGTCGGGCAGGCCGCCCGGGACGCGGGCCTCGGCGAGGACCTCTCGGGGGTGCCGGTCCTCGTCGGCACGG
Source organism: Streptomyces sp. NPDC006510 (assembly GCF_040611955.1). Taxonomy (NCBI): domain Bacteria; kingdom Bacillati; phylum Actinomycetota; class Actinomycetes; order Kitasatosporales; family Streptomycetaceae; genus Streptomyces; species Streptomyces sp. NPDC006510. The sequence continues at coordinate 49,483 of NZ_JBEXPH010000027.1, forward strand.
GGTTGCGCGAGCTGCGCTCCGTCGAGCTGTGGTGGCGCGACGGCACGCCGATGGACGCGGGCCGGCTGCACTTCGGCCACGCCCTGCGGGAACGGTTCGGCACCACGGACACGTACACCTTCGCCAACGCCTGCTCGGCCTCGCTGTACGCGCTGGCGATGGGCACCGACCTGCTCGAACTGGGCGAGGCCGACACGGTGATCGCCGCCGGGGTGGATGTGCTCACCGAGAGCATGTACGGGCTCGTGGAGCGAGTCCATCCCACCCCGCCGGACCGGGTCAGGCCCTTCGACCGCGACCGCACCGGCGCGGTCATGGGCGACGGCGCCGCCGCCGTCGTGCTGCGCCGCGACGGGGTGCGGCGGCCGGGCAGGGTGCACGGGCGGCTGCGTGCGGTCGGGCTCAACTGCGACGCGCACCACGCCACCGCGCCGGACCACGCCGGGATCGCCTCGGCGATCCGGCAGGCGCACGACGTGGCCGGGATGAAGCCCAAGGACATCGACCTGGTGATGCTGCACGGCACCGGAACGCTGCTCAACGACGAGGCCGAGGCCACCGCGGTGGCCGAGGTGTTCGGCGCGCACGTCGGCAATCCGCTGATGACCGCGATCAAGTCGATGACCGGCCACACCTCGGGCGCGTCCGGGCTGATCGGCCTGATCACGGCGATGCGCGCGCTGGAGGAGGGCCGGGTGCCGCCCACGCTCGGGCTCTCCCGGCCGGTCGAGGAGGCCGCGGAATTCCGGTTCGTCACCGGTGAGGCAGCCGTCGGCGAACTGTCGGTGGCCCAGATCAATGCGTTCGGCTTCGGCGGCATCAACGCCGTCGCGGTCGTGGAGGCGGTCCGTTGAGCACGCTGGTGACCGGAATCGGCATCGCAGTCGCAGGTGTCGAGAACCCCGGCGATCTGCTGAGGCCCGGACAACCCGGGAGCGCCCCCGTCGAGCCGAGGGAACGGCTCGGCCGCAAGGGACTGCGCTACAAGGACCGGGCCACCCAGCTGAGTTACTGCGCGGCCCGCGACGCGCTGGAGGAGGCGCGGCTGCTCGACGACGAGGGGCGGGCCCTGCGGGGCGACCGGATCGCCGTCGTGGCCAGCTCCAACTACGGGAACCTGGACACGATCTGCCGGACCGTCGAGACGATCGCGGCCGAGACCGCGTCCGCCACCAGTCCGATGGACCTGCCCAACGCCTCCAGCAATGTGCTGGCCTCCTCGGTGGCGATCCGGTTCGGCCTCACCGGACCCAACCTCATGCTGTGCAACGGTGAGACCTCGGGCACCGACGCGGTGCGCTGGGCGCTCGCCCTGCTCGCCTCGGGCCGCGCCGACCAGGTGCTCGTCCTCGGGGCCGAACCGGACACCGCCGCGGCCCGGAGACTGACCGGGCGCGACACCGCCTTCGACGGCGCGGCCGCGCTGCTCCTGGAGACCCGGCGGACCGCGGCGGCCCGGGGAGCACGGGCACGGGCCGGTATCGGCGGCCACGCCCGGGGCGCCGCACTCTCCGACTGCCTGGCCGGACTGGGCAGCCACGACGCGCGCACCCCGGCGGCCTGGCAGGCGCCGGACGCCACCGGGCCCGAGGCACCGGACGGTGCCGGTGTGCTCGACGGCGTACGGGACCTGGGGCTCGCGCGGCAGTGGCGTGGCGCGTCGGGGGCGCTGGGCGTGCTCCAGTGCGCCGCGTCGGCGGGCTGGTTCGCCGCGGGCGGTGCGAGCCCGGTGTACGCCGTGACCGGCGGCGGCGCCGGACCGGCCGCCGGGCTGGTCCTGGTCGGTCCCGGGGAGGCGGGGTGAGCGGGGGAGAGGCCACGGCCACCCTGTCCGCGCACCCACCTGGGCCCGGGGCCACCGCCGTCGGCGGCCCCGGCCGGCCGGTGATCCTCCACCGGCACCCGGTGGACGGGCCCGTGCGCGGCCGGATGCTGCTGCTGCACGGCCTCGGCAACAGCGCGACCGTGTGGGACGGCTTCCTGGCACACCGCGCGCCGGGATACGAGGTGTGGTCGGCGGACCTGCCCTGGCGCGGTGCTGGGGTGGACGACTGGCACCACGCGCCGGACGCCTCCCCGTGGCTGGCCGAGGCGCTCTCCGGAGTGCCGGGCGGGGCGGGCGTGGTCGTCGCGCACTCCTTCTCCGCGATCCAGCTGCTGTCCCTGCTCGACCGTGAACTGGCCACCGGACGCGACCCGTTCGCCCGCTACGGCATCCGCGGCCTGGTACTCGTCGCGCCGTTCTACCGGCGCACGCCCGAGGAGTTCACCTGGGGCGCCATGACGCGCTACCTGGACGACTTCGAACGGATCATGGAGGAGGGCATCCGGGTCCACTCCGGTGGCCGGCTGGACCCGGAGATCCAGCTGTCGATGGCCCGCCGGGTGTGCGACCGGGTCGGTCCGTACGGCTGGATGCGGTTCGTGGACAGCTACCTGCGCACCCCGTGGCTGCGGGCCGAACGGATCGACGTACCCACCGTGATCGTCTGCGGGGAGCACGACTTCGCGGTGGATCCGGCCGAGGGCCTGAGCCTGGCCGCCGAGCTCCCCGACGCACACACGCACATCCTCGCGGACTGCGGGCACTTCCTGATGGCCGAGAGGCCCGAGGAGTTCTCCGCCCTGGTCGGCGATTTCGTCAGCACACTGTCCGCCAGGGCCCGACGGCACCGGCCCGGCGACCGAGCGTTTGGAGAGCCGGGCCGATGAGCGACGTGACCGAGACCCAGGTCAAGACCCTGTTGCAGACCCCGACCCGGGTGCAGCTGCGCCCGCGGTTCGAGGGCTCCAACATCTGTACCTGGATCGGCTTCAAGCACGACAACTACCTGGTCGAGGAAGCCGTCCTGGAGCACTTCAGGACCGCGGGCCTGTCCGCGCGCAGGCTGTACGAGGAGCTGGGCCTCGGCCTGGACTTCGTGGAGATGGACGTCCGGATCCTCAGCTCGCTGCACCTGGACGACCTGGTGACCGCCGACGTGCTGCCGATCACCAAGGAAGGCGCCGGCGAGCTGGCCTTCCGCGTCACGCTGAACGTCGACCGCGACGGCACCTCGGTGAAAGCGGTGGCCGGGAAGGCGAAGGTGGTGCTGCGGGTCGACACCACGTTCCCGCCCGAGCCGGTGCCCGCCGCCCTGGCCCCGTTCTCCGCGACGCGCCTCGGCACGTCCGAGCCCGGCGCCGAGGCCGCCGAGGCCCCGACGACGGAGCTCTCGGCCGGTCACGGCACCACGGGCCCCGACCCGGTGCTGGAGCAACTCACCGCCGGTGAGAACGCGTTCGGCTGGAAGTGGCGGATCCCGTACCCGTACTGCCACTTCACCGAGCGGCTCCAGATGTCCGGCTACCTGCGGCAGATGGAAGAGGTCGTGGACCTCTTCCTGGCCGACCGGGGCCTGTCGATCAAGACGCTCCTCGACGACCGCAAGTGGATCCCGGCCTGCTCGCACTCCCGCATCCGGATCCTCGACGAGGCCCTCATGGAGGAGGACCTGTACGTCGTCTACACGGTGGAGGAGGTCTTCAAGGACTTCCTCTACCGGTCCCGCTTCGACACATACGTCGTGCGCGACGGCCGGCTGGTGCAGACGGCCACCGGACATGTCACGCACGGATACGCGGTCATCGACAGCCGCACGGACTGGCACCTGGTGAACTTCGACGGGCACGTGCTGCGGGCCCTGCGCGGCGAACCGGCACCGGACGCATGAACCGGCACCTCCTCATCGAGACGCAGGGGCCGTGGGCCGGCCGGGAGTGCGCGTCGTTCGTGCGCGACGCCGCGGCCCTGGCCGACGGCGGCCACCGCACCCAGCTGTTCCTCCTCCAGGAAGGGGTGCTGGGCGCCGTGCCCGGTGTGCTGCCGGAGCTCGACAGCTACCTCGCGGCCGACGGCGACCTGTTGGTCGACCGGTACTCGGCCGCCCAACGCGGGCTGAAGCAGGAGCAGTTGGTGGCCGGGTCCCGACTGGTGGACATGGACGAGATCGCCGGGAGCGTGCTCGACGCGGCGGTGAAGGTGGTGTGGCACTGACATGGGCAAGGGCATACCGCGTACCGACGTACTGGTCACCCTGATGGGCTCACCGCACGGCTCCGACCTGTTCACCAGCGTGCTGCGGCTCGTTGAGGAGCTGTTGCGGCAGGGTGCCGCCGTCCAGGTGTGGGCATGCGGTTACGCGACGATGCTCACCCAGGAGGGCCTCGGCGAGTCCAAGCCGCGCAATCTCGCGGACTGGTCCGGCGACTACCCGTCGACCGTCTCCGTGATCCGCGGACTGCTCGCGGCGAACCCGGGCCGGCTGCACTGGTACGGCTGCCGGTTCTGCAGCGACGAGCGCGGCGCCGTCGCCCATGTCCCCGAGGTCCGGCTCCGGGCGCCGTCCGCCTTCGCCGAGAACGTCGCGGCGGCGGACAAGACCCTGTTCGTGGGGGTGCTCTGACCATGACGGCAGAACACAACACCACCACCGGCACGGACAACGGCCGGGTCCTCGGCATCGTCGAACGGGCCTACCGAGGCGCGGTGGAGAAGCAGTTCTTCGACGTGCTCTACATGGCGGTGGAGCTCCACCGCCAGCTGGGCGGCATGGACATCCTGCTGCGCGGGCCCGCCGTGACCTGCGCGCTGGCGGCGGCCGAGGTCGGCCCCCTGAGGTTCGGCGGCCGGGTGCTGGACTCCCTCACCGACCCGCGCCGCGATCTGCGGGTGCTGCTGGACGCCGGGGTGCGGGTCCTCGTGCAGAAGGAGGACCTGACGGCGCTCGGGTTCGACCCCGGCGACCTGCTGGACCCGGCCGTCCGTCCGGTGTCCGCCGCGGAGGTGGTCCGGCGCTGGCCGGAGTACCGGACGGTGAGCTTCCTGTGACCGCAGCCGACACCCGCCCGCACCGCGACCGCTCCGGCTCCTGCCTCCGCGGTCGCCCCAGCCAAGGAATGGACCCCTCATGACCAAGACTGTGATCTCCGCGTGGTCGGCCGTCTCGCCGTTCGGCATGGGCCGCGACGCGTTCGTGGGCGGATTCCACGACGGCCGGTCCACGGTCGCCCCGGTCGACCGCGAGCAGTGGCGGACGCCCGACGACGAGGTCTGCCTCGTCCCCGGCTTCACCCCGGCCGGTGCGCTGGGCAAGAAGGGCACCCGCGCCATGGACCGGGCCACCGGCCTCGCGGTCTCGGCGGTCGGCCGGCTGATCGACGAGTCGCCCGGCGACCCCGCCACCATCTCCGGCGAGGAAGTGGCACTGGTGCTCGGCACCACATCGGGCAGCGTGCAGAGCATGATGGACTTCACCCGCGGCGGCCTCGTCTCGGAGAAGCCCTACTTCGTCGACCCGGCGCGCTTCCCCAACGCGGTGATGAACTGTGCCGCCGGGCAGTGCGCCATCCGGCACCAGCTCAAGGGCCCCAACGCCACCATCGCCGGCGGGCGGGTCTCCGGCCTGCACGCCCTGAAGTACTCCCAGCGGCTGCTGAACGCCCGCCGCGCCCGCACCGTGCTGTGCGGCGCCGTCGAGGAGTACGCCGACGCCCGTGCCTGGCTGGACCGGCACGCGCGCGGCGAGGACGAGACCGGCACGGTCCACGGCGAGGGCTGCGTGATGCTCCGGATCGAACCCGAGGAATCGGCCCAGGGCACCCCGCTGGCCACCGTGCAGGCCGTCGAGGTGGGCGTGTTCGCGGGCGGCGGCGAGAACGCGGCCCCCGTGCTCGACAGCTGCGTACGCCGTGCGCTGGAGCGGTCCGGGACCGACCCGGCCGACGTATGGACCGTCGCCCCGAGCGGCGCCCGGGGTGCGCTCGGCGACGCCGAACAGTCCGTGCTGGACGCCCTTTTCGACCCGGCGGTGGTGAACCGGGTGTCGCGGCTGATCGGCGACACCGCGGGAGCGGCGGCCATGTTCCAGATGGCCGGAGTGCTGGCCGTCGCCGAACGCGCCGGGGCGGCCGGCCGGACCGCGGTCGTCACCGCGGTGGACCGGGACGGCGAAGCGGGGTGCGCGGTGCTGCGGCTCCGCTAGGGCTTTCTCCGCCGTCCGGAACGTACGGGCGGCGCAGTCCGGAACGTACAGACAACTCAGAACGAGAGAGGGACGACCCCCATGACATCCGCTGTGCAGACACTGGACCTCGAACAGCTCCGAGCGCTCATCGCAGAGGTGCTGGACGTCGAGGTCGCGGACATCGGCGACGACACCGACTTCATCGACGACCTGGAGATCGACTCCCTGATGGCCCTGGAGGTCGTCGTGGTGCTGGAGAAGCGCTACCAGGTCAAACTGCGCGAGGAGGAGCTGAAGCAGGTCACCTGCCTGCGGGCGGCGCACGGCCTGATCGAGCAGAAGCTGCGGACCCCGCAGTGACCGTCACCCGAACCGTGGCCGGGCCCGCCGCCTCGGCCGTGGCCACGGCCCCGGCCGAGGCGTCCCCGGTCACGGCCGGCATCCGTGTCGTACGTCCTCGGGCGGCCGTGGACGGGGGCCACCCGACGGCGGCCACCGTCTGCCGCATCGACCCCGCGGAGCAGATCTTCGCGGGTCACTACCCCGGATTCCCCATCTTTCCCGGGGTCTGCGTCATCGAGTGCGTACGCCGCAGCGCCCTGGCCACCGCACCCGGCCCGGTCACGCTGACCGCGGTGGAGTCGGCCCGCTTCCGCGGGCCGGTACTGCCCGGCGACGAGCTGTCCATGGACCTGGTCTGGAAGCCCGACGGGCCCGACGACCAGGACGCGCGGTACTGGCGGGTCACGGCGACCGCCCGCACCGCCCGGGGCGACGCCGCGTCGATCCGGCTGCGCTTCCGGTCAGGGGGCCGGCCGTGATCGGAACCGCCGAACTGCGCCGGCTGCTCCCGCACCGCTTCCCGATGCTGCTGGTGGACCGGGTCGACGAACTGGTGCCCGGCGAGCGGCTGGTCGCCCACAAGGCCGTCACCTGCAACGAGCCCTGCTACGCCGCGCTCCCGCAGGAGACGGAGCCGGACGGATACCGGTTCCCGGAGGTGCTGCTCACCGAGTCGTGGTGCCAGGCGGCCGGTGTGCTGGCCACCTGGGACAGCCCCAACCCCGATGTGCTGAACGGGCAGGTGATGCTGTTCGGCGGCGTCAGCGATGTCCGCTTCGAGCAGCCCGTGTACCCCGGTGACGTGGTGGAGCACCGGGTCCGGGTCCTGCGGGTGCTGAGCGACACGATGATCTTCGAAGGCGAGGCCCTCGTCGGCGGCGGGACGGTCATGACCGTCGCCAGGGCCACGATGGCGTTCCGCCCGGCCGACCAGCTGCGCGCGGCCACCGGAATCTAGTTCACAGAAGGAGAAACGGGTGGGAGACAAGCTGTCCCGCGTCGCGCTCGTCAGCGGCGGCTCACGGGGCATCGGAAGAGCGGCGGTGCTGCGCCTGGCACAGGACGGCCACGACGTGGCCTTCTGCTACCGGTCCGACGCCGACGCGGCGCAGGCGCTGGAGAAGGAAGCGTCCGAGCTGGGCGTACGGGTACTCGCCGTCCGGGCCGACGTCACCGACGCCCAGGCGGTACGCGGCCTCGCGGAGCGCACCGAGGACGAACTCGGCCCGATCGACGTGGTCGTCACCTCGGCCGGCATCACCAGCGACAACCCGCTGCTGCTGATGACCGACGAGCAGTGGCACAACGTCCTGGACATCAACCTGGACGGCGTCTACCACGTCTGCCGGGCCGCCATCTTCGCGATGATGAAGCGCAAGTCCGGCTGTGTCATCAACGTCTCGTCGGTCGCCGGGGTGTACGGCAACGCACGGCAGACCAACTACTCCGCGTCCAAGGCCGGGATCATCGGCTTCACGAAGGCACTGGCCAAGGAGGCCGGACCGTACGGCATCCGCGCCAATGTGGTGGCGCCCGGCTTCATCGACACGGACATGACCGCCACGCTCCAGGGCGGGGTCAAGGACAAGGCACTGAAGTCGATCCCGCTGGGGCGGATGGGCCGGGCGGACGAGGTCGCCGACCTCATCTCGTACCTCGCCTCCGACCGCGCCGCGTACATCACCGGTTCCGTCTTCCAGATCGACGGCGGAATCACCATCTAGCCATCCGGAGGGACGGCCATGGCCAAGCGCGGCCCGCGCTGGTACTTCAATTTCCGCAGCCCGTACTCCTGGCTGGCACACCGGGACCTGGTGGACCGGCACGCCGATGTCGCCGACACCGTCGAGTGGATCCCGTACTGGGACCCGGACCCGCAGAGCGAGGAACTGCTGGCCGGGGAGGGCGGCGCGTTCCTCTACACCCCGATGTCGCGGGAGAAGCACTTCTACGTGCTGACCGATGTGCGCAGGCTCGCGGCCGACCGGGGCCTGACCGTCTCCTGGCCCGTCGACCGCGACCCGGTGTGGGAGGTCTCGCACCTGGCGTACTACCTGGCCGAGGACCGGGGCGTCGGGCACCGGTACGTCGATCTCGTCTACCGCGCCCGCTTCCAGGACGGCAGGAACATCTCCGACCCCGAGGTGATCGCCGAGGTGGCCGGCCGGATCGGCCTCGACCCGGCCGCGGCGGCCGCCGCGGCCGACGACCCGGGGCTGCGTGCCCGGTCCACCGCCTCGCTCATGTCGGCGTACCGGGACGGGGTGTTCGGCCCGCCGTTCCTCATCGCCGGGCGCGAGAAGTTCTGGGGCCTGGACCGGCTGGACCGGTTCGCCGACGCCGTACGCGACAAGGCTCCGGCCCGGCCGGAGACCGACGCTCCGGTGCCCGCCGACGCCCTGTCGGCCACCGCGTCGGGGGACCTGGGACACGCCGGGGGCTGCGGCTGACCGGCCCGCTGCCCGGCCCGCCGGCAAGGGGCCGGCCGGGCAGAGCCCGCAGGGCAGTGGGGCAGTGGGGCAGTGCACGAAACCTACGAAGCACACGATCCGAGGAGAGAACAGACAATGTCGACCAACCCGTTCGAGGACAAGGACGCCACCTACCTGGTGCTCGTCAACGACGAGGGCCAGCACTCGCTGTGGCCGGTCTTCGCCGAGGTACCGGCCGGATGGACCGTCGTGCTCAAGGACGCGAGCCACGACGCGGCACTCGCGTACATCGAGGAGAACTGGACCGACATGCGGCCCAAGAGCCTCGCCGCGGCGATGGACGGCCCCGCGGCGTGACGGACCGTCCGCGCGGCGCCGTACCGGTGTGACGGAACCACGGCCGCCACACCGGTACGGCGTACGGCGGACAGCAAAGCGGCCCCGGAACCCGAACGGGTTCCGGGGCCGCGGCCGTTGTGCGGCGCCTACGGCGTGACGGCCGCCGCCGTCAGCGCCAGCCGCTCGTTGATCCGCCGCGCCAACTCCTCGGTGCCCGACGTGAGATAGAAGTGGTCGCCGGAGAACACCCGGAAACCGAACGGCCCCGTCGTCGCCTCCGCCCACGCCCGGGTCTCCTCGACCGTCACATCGCAGTCGGCGTCACCGACCCACGCCTCGACCGGGGCGCCGATCCGCAGACCGGGCTCGGGCCGGTAGTTCCCCATGAGGGCGAAGTCGCCCCGGATCGCCGGCATCAGCAGCTCCCGCATCTCGGGGCTGTCCAGGAACCGCGTCCCGTCCCCGCCCAGCCGGTCCACCTCCGCGAGCAGCCCCTCGTCCCCACGCAGATGCGCCCGGCTGTTCCGGTACCGGGCCGGCGGCTGCTGACCCGAGACGAACACCACACCCGGCACGACCCCGTGCCGGTGCTCCAGCCGGTGTGCGACCTCGAACGCCACCGACGCCCCCATGCTGTGCCCGAACAGCGCCAACGGCCGCTCCGCCAGCGGCAGCAGCGCCCCGGTCAGCGCGTCGGCGAGCACCCCCATCTCCGTCACGCACGGGTCGCCCAGCCGGTCCTGCCGCCCCGGATAACAGGCCCCCAGCAGCTCCACATCCTCCGGCAGCCACTGCGGCCAGGTACGGAACATGCTGGCGGCCCCGCCCGCGTGCGGCAGGCACACCAGCCGCAGCCGCGGCTGCGCCACCCGCCTGAAACGGCGGAACCACACATCGGTCAGTTCGGACATCCCACTACCTCCGTCGTACGGCGACACTCGGTCCACAACACCCCCAGTGCACCCGGCACGGCGCTGCGCGCTCTGCGGTCTGCAACAACGTGCACCCGTCCGGGAGATGGCCGCGCCGCGGGTCAGTATGAGCACTCGCGCGCCTCCCGCGCGCTTCGCCGTGACGACCGCCGGCAGCGGGCCCCGATCCGCTGCCGGGCGCCGGTGTCCCCGAAATCGACCGAGGGTGGTTCCCGTTGTCCGACGTCCAGGACCTTCTCCTGCCCCTGACCGCTGCCCAGTCCGGCATCTGGTTCGCGCAGGAGCTCGACCCGGCCAACGTCATCTACAACGCGGGCGAATACCTGGAGATCCGCGGCCAGGTCGACGTCCCGCTGTTCGAGACAGCGCTGCACCGGGTGCTGGCCGAGGCGGACTGTCTCCGGGTGCGTTTCGTCGACACCCCGGACGGCCCCCGCCAGCGCATCGCCCCGGCCCTCGACTGGACACTGCCCGTCACGGACGTCTCCGCCGAACCCGACCCGCGCGCGGCGGCGGAACTGCGGATGCGGGACCTGCTCGCCACCCCCAAGGACATCAGGCACGACCACCTCTTCGACTTCGAACTCTTCCGGCTCGCCGACGACCGGTACCTGTGGCTGCACGCCTACCACCACAGCGCCGTCGACGGATTCACCGTGGCGCTCATCGCCCGGCGTGTCGCCGAGCTCTACA
>NZ_JBEXPH010000028.1:0-39489 GCF_040611955.1 Streptomyces sp. NPDC006510
CCGCCACCGGTCGTGCGGCCCCCTCGACGCCGGGCCCCGCGTCCGCGCCCTCCGGGTCCCGGCCCACCGGAGCCCCCGGGAGCCCGCTGCCCGCCGCCTCCGTGGCCCGCTGCTCCGCGCCCAGCCGCTCCGTCGTGAGCAGTATCAGGCCACCCGCGGCGACCACCGCGCAGGCCAGCGCGAGCATGGTCCCGGCCGTGCCGTGCCGGAACTGCTCACCGAACATCGTGAGGCCCACGACCGCCGCTATCACCGGGTTCACCACGGTCACCGTCGCCAGCGGCGCGGTCAGTCCGGCACCCCGGTACGCGGCCTGCGAGAGCAGCAGCCCGGCGGCCGCGAAACCGGCGATCGCCAGCAGCGCCGGCACCCCGGCCCCCACCGCACCCGAGGTCAGCCCCACCGCGACCGTCTTCGTGAACACCGAGGCGATGCCGAACGCGCTGCCCGCCGCCCCGGCCAGGACCACGCTCCGCACCACCGGCCGGTGCACGCCCGTGGAGATCAGGAGGAGCAGCGCGATCGCACCGAGCGTCACACCGGCGACCATCAGCTGATCCGGGCCGTTCAGGGCGTGCGACTCGGCGTTCCCCGTGAGCGCGAGCAGGCCCGCCAGACCGACGGTCGCCATGATCGCGCCCCGCCATGCGGTGGCGCCCGCCCGGCGGCGTACGAAGAGCGCCGCCATCGGCAGGGCGAAGACAATGGTCAGCGCACCGAGCGGCTGGACGAGGCTGAGCGGACCGTAGGCCAGGGCCACGACATGGAGCACCGCGCCCCCGCCGTTCAGCGCCACCGCGGCCCACCAGACACGGTTGCGCAGCGGTGCGAGCGAGTGGCCGTCACCGGCCGTCGCCACGCGCTCCTGGACGATCGCCCCGGCCGCGTACGCGACCGCGGAGACCAGTGACAGCAGCACGGAAAGCGCGAGGGAACTCATGTACACCACGATGTCCCTTCGACGCGGCTGCGTCGTCGTCCTTGAGACGGCGATTCGGCGTACTGCTTCAGTAGTACGGCCGTGGTCCCAGTGTCCTCCTACGGAGGGTAGTTCTCCTCCCGCAGGGGTGAGGAGCGCTCACTCCGTGGGGTTACCGTGAACGGCGGGCCATGGCATGTCGGGGTGGCCCGCGCAGTCGAGGCCGACGGCCGGAATGCCGGGAAGGAGCACGTGCGATGGACGGGTCCGCAGTGGCCTCGGTGGGCGGGTTCTTCGCGCTGCGGACCACCGCGCCGCCCGGCGGGGCGCACCGCCCGCTGGCGCTGTTGTACGCGGGGGAGCAGGCCCCGCTCACGGCCCGGATCGACAAGGTCGCGGCCCGGCTGGACACCGCCGAGCGCAGAGTGGCCGCCTCCGTCGCGCACTTGGGGCTGGCTTCCCGCCTCTGGTCGCTGGCACTCGGACCGGCGGTACTGACCGGCCGTTTCCCCGACCTCTCGCCCGGCGCCCTTCACTGGGACCCGCAGCGATCGGCCCCCGACGATCTGTGGCTGGACGGCACCGAGTCGCTGCCCGGCACCGCCTGCCGGATACGGGAAGCCGTCCAGTACGGCCACCTCGTCCCCCTCGCCGGGGCGATCCACCGGGACGGTCCGCTGGCCGACCGGCTGCTGTGGGGCAACGCCGGGTCCGCGCTGGCCGGAGCCCTGCGCCAACTCCTCGCCTGGGCGCGTACGCACCACCGGCCCGACGCGGCCGCGCGGGCCCGCGCACTGGCCGCCGAACTCTTCGACCACCCGGACCTCCGGGATACCGGCGCCCCGCACGACGCGGCGTTCCGCCGCCGCAGTTGCTGCCTGTACTACCGCACACCGGCCGGCGGCCTGTGCGGGGACTGCGTCTTCGAGAGCGTCTGACCCACACCCCCGTTCCCCGGGCACCGGCGTCCCGTTGTCACAGGCACGCGCGATCATGTCGGTACAGGACGACGGACGACGCTCCCGGAGGGGGATTCATGCGGGCGGACACGGTGCGGGACCTGCGTCTCGCGGACCGGCGTACCGCGGCGGCGGACGCCCTGGCCGGGGGCGGGGCCGTCGCGGTGGAAGCCATCGTGCGCGAGCTGACCGACGACTCCTCCCCGGTGAACTGGCGGCACGTCGCCCCGGTGCTCCGGCGGATCGGGAGCACGGCCTTCGACCCCCTGGTCCGGGCCCTGATCGACGTACCCACCGAGGAGGCCCGCGAGCGGGTCGGCGCGGCGTTCATACGCCTCGGCGAAGAGGCCCTGGGCCGGTACGCCGCCGCGCTCTCGCATCCCGCACCGCTCGTACGCCGGCAGGCGGTGCGCGGGATCCGGCACTGCGACGAACCCGGTCCGTCCTCCCTCCGCGCGCTGCTGCCGCTGCTCGGCGACCCGGACGGCGAGCTCGCCGGAGCGGCGCGGGACGCCCTGATGGACCGCGGGCGGGGCCTTGCGGAGGTCCTGGTGCCGTTCCTGCGGGAAATCAGGCGGAAGGGGCCGGGCAGGGCGCGGGCACGGGCGCTGTCCGTACTCGCCGAACTCGGTGGTGAGAGCGCGCTGTCCGCCGAGGACGTGGCGGCCGTCGAGCGGCTCATCCGCGTGAAGTCCCTGGATGAGCGGCCCGTGGCCCTGTGGGCCTGCTGGAACCACTGGATCGCGGTGCCGGGCGGGGACCGGACCGGAATCATGGAGACGCTGGGGCTCACCGATCCCAGGCCCGTGACGTTCGCACTCGGCAACGACATCGTCGACAGCGACGGACACGACGCCGGGACGGGCAGCCACGAAGCCTTCGCCCGCGTCTTCGTCACCCCCGAACTCGACGGCTGGACCTTCGTGCTCGGGGCCTGGTGCGATCCCTGCGACGAGGAACGCGGCGAGGACGTCCTGCGGCTGTGCGCCCGGCTCAGCGCCCGGTACGGGCGGGCCCAGGCGTACTACTACGGGGCCCAGGGCGACGGTTCCGCCTGGCTCGTCGCCGAACGGGGCACGGTGGTCCGGCGTTACAGCGAGACCGGTGAGGGCGAGGACGAACTGCTGACGCTGGGCGAGCCGCTGCCCTTCGAACGGGCGCGCCGCGCCGAGCTGGGCCTGAGCCCCGAATGGGACGCGGCGCAGGAGTCCGACGAGGACGAGGAGGAGTGGAGGGCGGCCGCGTTCGACCTCGCACCGGAGCTGGCGAAGGCCCTCGGCGTCAGCCCCCTCGCCATCGGGCAGGACACCCGCGTACGCGGCACCGGTGTGCTCGCCCTGACCCCGTACGGGGCGGCCCGGGGCGTACCGACGGGCGCGTACCGCATCTGAGGGACGGCGAAGGGCCGCCGGGGCGGGCGCATCGACCACTGGGTCGACGACTGGGAGAAGGAACAGACCTCGCAGCCGGTCGAGTTGACCGAGGGCCGGGCGCAAGGCCGGGCCTGCTGGTCCGGCAGGACATGCCCGCGATGAACACCGTCAACCCGTCCACCGCCGCCCGTGCCGAGTACGAGCGCGAGAAGAAGGAGATGATCGACGAACACGCCGGCCACCCCTCCGTCGTCATGTGGGTCACCTTCAACGAGGGCTGGGGCCAGTACGACCAGGCCCGCATCGCCGACCGGGCCAAGTCCTGGGACCCGACCCGGCTTGTGAACAACATGAGCGGGCTCAACTGCTGCGGCGCGCTCGACTCGGCCACGTACACCGACGACTATCCGGCCAGGCTCGACGAGGTGCGAAGGCTTGCCTGCAAGGGCAGCAACGGCGCCGTCCAACGCCCAGATCTCGGACGTCGAGGGCGAGTTGAACGGACTCCTCACCTACGACCGGCGGATCGTGAAACCCGACGTCGAACGGATCCGGGCGGCGCAGGAAGCGCTCGTCCGCGACGCGTCGAACCCGGTCGTGGCGGGGCGCCCCACCACCTGACCCGGGACAGCGCCGTGGCCCGTCCCGTCCGCCCGGGGCGGGCCGCGCCGTTCGTGTCCGCCGTGTCCGAACCCTTGACGCGCATCACCCGGGAACCAAGAATGATCGCGCTCTGACAACGTTGTCCAAGGAGGAGTACCCCATGCACCGGACCCCACGGCCGCGACTTCGCGGCCCGGCGACCGCACTCGCCGCGTTCGCGCTCCTCGGCGGTGTCCTCACCACCGGGGCCACGGCCCAGGCCGCGCCCCGCGCCGATGAACAACTGACCGACCTGGTCAACCCGTTCATCGGTACCCAGAACGAGGGCAACACCTATCCCGGCGCCTCGGTGCCGTTCGGCATGGTGCAGCTCTCCCCGGACACCGGCCACAACACCGGTTACGACTATGGCGAGAACCACATCCGCGGCTTCTCCACCGTCCATCTCTCCGGTGTCGGCTGCGGGCTGGGCGGCGATCTGCCCGCCCTGCCCACCACCGGCGACATCACACAGACCGACTACACCAAGTACGCGGCGGAGTTCAGCCACGACGACGAGAAGGCGAGCCCGGGCTACTACAAGGTCGGGCTGAAGACCGGGATCGACGCCGAGCTCACCGCGAGCAGGCGCACCGGCGTGCAGCGCTACACCTTCCCCGCCACCGACAAGGCCAACGTCCTGCTCAACGCGGGCCAGTCGCTGCACCGGACGCTCTCCTCCGAGGTGGAGATCCTCGACAGCCGGACGGTACGGACCGCGATCACCGGCAGCGGCTTCTGCCAGGACACCAAGCCGTACACGCTCTACACGGTCACCCGCTTCGACCGGCCGTTCACCACCTCCGGCACCTGGAACGGCGACACCGTCACCGAAGGCTCCAGGAAGTCCTCGGCCGGCGGCGCCCGCAACGGCGCCTGGCTGCGCTTCGACACCACGAAGGACCGAACTGTCGAGGCCACCACCGCCCTGAGCTACGTCGACGCCAGGGGCGCCGCGCTCAACCTCCGTGCCGAGGGCGGCCGCAGCTTCGACCGCGTCGAGCACGCCGCTCAGCAGGCCTGGGAGGAACGGCTCGAAGGGGTGCAGGCGCAGGGCGGCAGCGACCAGCTCCGCCGCACCTTCTACTCCTCCCTCTACCGGTCCTTCCTCGCCCCCAACATCGGCAGCGACGTCGACGGCCGCTACACCGGCTGGGACCAGAAGACCCACGTTGCCAA
Source organism: Streptomyces sp. NPDC006510 (assembly GCF_040611955.1). NCBI lineage: Bacteria > Bacillati > Actinomycetota > Actinomycetes > Kitasatosporales > Streptomycetaceae > Streptomyces > Streptomyces sp. NPDC006510. The sequence continues at coordinate 5,073 of NZ_JBEXPH010000028.1, forward strand.
GGGCTTCACGTACTACCAGAACTGGTCCCTCTGGGACACCTACCGCACCCAGGCCCAGCTCCTCTCGCTGCTCGCCCCGCGCGAGTCGCGCGACATGGCGCTCTCGGTCCTGCGGATCGACGCCGAGAGCGGCTGGCTCCCCAAGTGGGGCTACGGCACGGTCGAGACGAACATCATGACCGGCGACCCGGTCACCCCCTTCCTCACCAACGCCTACCAGCAGGGGCTGCTGAAGGGGTACGAGGAGGAGGCGTACCGCGCCCTGAAGAAGAACGCCGACGGGGTGCCGCCGGCCGACTCCGCACCCGTCGGCCGCGAGGCCAACGTCCAGTACCTGAAGGACGGGTTCGCCCCGTACATCAAGGGCCGGCAGCACGCCAAGCCCGGTGACTCGGACTACGACCACGGCGCCTCCGCGACCCTGGAGTACGCGCTGTCCGACGCGATGCTCGGCGAGATGGCCCGCGACCTCGGCCACGACGCCGACGCCGAGCGGTACACCGAACGCGCCCAGAACTACCGGAAGATCTTCGACCCCTCGACCGGCTTCTTCCGCGCACGCGACACCTCCGGAGCCTTCACCGGACCCGCCGACCCGGCCAGGAGCGAGGGATTCCATGAGGGCACGTCCTGGCAGTACCAGTGGCTCGTCCCGCAGGACCTGCCCGGCATGGTCGGCCTGATCGGCGGCAAGGACGCCGCGAACCAGCGGCTCGACTCCTTCTTCGCGTACGACAAGCTGCTCACCGACCCCGCGAAGACCGCGCGTGAGGTCTGGGTCAACGGCCCGTACGCGTACTACAACGCCGACAAGTACAACCCGCAGAACGAGCCCGACCTCATCGCCCCGTACACCTATCTCTCCACCGGTCAGCCGTGGAAGACCACCGATGTGGTGCACGCCGCACTGACCCTGTTCACCGACACCCCGACCGGCATGACGGGCAACGACGACCTCGGCACCATGTCCGCCTGGATGGTGCTGTCCGCCATCGGCGTCTTCCCGGTCCAGCCGGGTACCGACACCTGGGGGCTGTCGACGCCCGCCTTCGAGCGCGTCGACATCAGGCTCGACCGCCGCTACTACCCGCGCGGATCGCTCACGGTCAGCGCACCCGGCACCTCGGCCACCGACCGCTACATCCAGTCGGCCCGCCTCGACGGTACGGCGCAGTCGCGCACCTATCTGACCACCGACGACATCCGCTCGGCCCGCTCGCTCTCCTTCACGGTGGGCGACGAGCCGTCGGACTGGGGCACCTCCGCCTCCGACGCCCCGCCCGCACTGGGCTGACCATGGTCGTGGGGCGGGCGGCGTCCCGCCCGCCCCACAGCTCAGCTGCTCAGTTCGAACTCGGCCCGGATGCGCTTGCCCACCGGCACCCGCTCGGCGGTCAGCCGGTCGCACAGCGCCACCACGATCTCCATGCCGTGGCCGCCGGGGCGCGTCGGGTCGGGGGAGTAGAACAGTGGCAGGGCGGTGCTGGAGTCGTACACCGTGATGCTGACGCGCTCCGCGGTGCCCTCCAGCTCCAGCAGATACGGGCCCTGGCTGTAGCGGTCCGCGTTGGTGACCAGCTCGCTCACCGCCAGCAGCAGATCGCTGCGGGTGTGCTCACCGAAGACCGCGAGCCACTCGGCGGCCAGCCGGACCAGGAAACGGTCGGCCAGCGCCCGGGCCTGCGCGATGCAGCCGGGCTCGCCGTCGAACACCTCGGCGCTGTGCAGAACCTCCGTGGACCGGTCCGGACAGGGGCAGTCGGCCGGTCGCGAGGTGACCTGTTCGTTCATGTGCTCCAGCCAGGGCGACGCAGGGGTGTTCGGTGACAGCTTCTCGACGTCCGCCTACCCGCGACGAACGGTCCCACTCCGGGAAGAACCCGGCAGATCTCAGCCATGGCCGGACCGCCCGGCTGCCGTGTCCGTGAGGAGCGGTTCCGCCGCACCGCGCGCCTGCGCGGCGGGGGCGACCGGGAGTGTGAAACGGATGCGGGTGCCTTCGGAGCTCTCCTCGTCCAGCCAGATCCGGCCCCCGTGGAACTCCACGATCTTCCGGCACAACGCCAGGCCGATGCCCGTTCCCTCGTACTCGTCCCTGCCGTGCAGACGCTGGAAGATGACGAACACCTTCTGCGCGGACTCCGGCGCGACGCCGATGCCGTTGTCCGACACCCAGAAGTGCCAGTCCTCGCTCTCCCGGACGCAGCCGACCGTGATCCGGCACGGGACGCCGGGCCGGCGGAACTTCACCGCGTTGCCGATCAGGTTCTGCCACACCATGGAGAGCGCCGTGGCGTCCCCGGTCACCTCGGGCAGCGGGCTCTCCCGTACGACCGTGGCGCCGGACTCCTCGACGACCAGCGCGAGATCGGCCAGTGCGCGGTCGAGGGTCCGGTCGAGGCCGACCGGCTTCCACTTGTCGTGCACCCGCCCCACCCGGGAGAAGGCGAGCAGGTCGTCGATCAGCCCCTGCATGCGCGTCGCACCGTCCACCGCGTAGTCGATGTACTGCCGGCCGCGGTCGTCGAGCGATGCCGCGCACCGCTTCTCCAGGAGCCGGCAGAACGAGGCGACCTTGCGCAGCGGCTCCTGCAGGTCGTGCGAGGCGACATAGGCGAACTGCTCCAGCTCCGCGTTGGACCGGCGCAGTTCCTGAGCCTGTTCCGCCAGCAGCTTCTCGCGCTCCCGGGAAGCGGCGAGCTCATCGACGATACGGCGGCGCATGTCCTCGACGGCCGCCGCCACCGCCCGCACGTCCGACGGCCCGCCGACCTCGATCCGGTTGCCGAACGCCCCCGACCTGACCGTGTCGGAGGCGGCGGTCAGCCGGCTCAGCGGCCGGCCCACCGTCCGGTGCAGCAGCAGACTCAGCGAGACCACGGCCGCCAGAAAGCCCACCACCAACGCGATGAGCACCCGGTCCCGGGCAGTGCGGGCGGTGCTCAGATCGGCGCGGGCCCGGTCGCGCGCCGCGTCGAGATGGGCCTGCTGGGCCGTGTACAGCCGCCGCAGCGTGTCGAACTCGACCTTGCTCCGCCGGATCGGCGCCGAGGACTCGGAGGCCGGGCCGTCCCGGCGGACCGCCGCGACCAGCGGCTCGGCGTGCCGGCCGCGCCACTCCCGCGCGGCCTCGGCGATCCGGTCGAGATCGTCGGCGAAGGGCTGCTCGTCCCCGACCAGCGCCCGCACCCGGGCCAGCCGGAGGTTCTCGTCCCGCATCCCCTGCTCGTAGGGGTGCAGGAAGGTCGCATCACCCGTGAGCGCGAAGCCGCGGACCCCGGTCTCCTGTTCCAGCAGGGCGTTCTGCAACTGGAAGGACGAGGAGCGGGCGGGCTGGATGCGGTCGACCAGCTCGGTGGTGCGGTCGGACATCCGGGACAGCACGAGGCCGCCGACGATCGATCCGGCGCACACCACCAGCACGAAGAGGGCGAGGATCAGATGGACCCGGTGCTGGACCGACAGGCGCGAGGCCGGGCCGGGCCGGGTGTCCGGCGATGCGTCAGGGCCGCTCATCGCGCACCGCTCCGTCCCCAGCCCAGGTGCAGCACGGCGACATCGTCGGCGAGACCGCCGTACGGGGACGCCGCCGCTGCGGCCTCGTCGACCAGGGTGTCGACGAAGGCACGGGCCGCCAGCGCCCCGTGCCGGCGGGCCATGGCGAGCAGCCCCTCCTCGCCCAGCCGGGAACCCGGGCCCGTACGTCCCTCGAAGAGCCCGTCGGTGAACAGGACGAGCCGGCCGTCCCCGGGCAGCGACAGCTCCGAGGTGCTCCATCGCCCCGTCCCCGGCACCAGGCCCAGCGCCATCCCGGGTTCGGGCTCCTCCCAGCTCACCCGGGCACCGCCGCGCATCAGCAGCCCGGGGTGCCCGGCCCGCACCACCCGCACCCGCCGCCGGTCCGGGGCGAAGGCCAGTGAGGTGACGGTCGCGAAGACATGCGGGTCGGCGCGCTCGGCGACCAGGATCTCCTCCAGCAGCCGGACCTGTTCGAGCTGGCCGGTCGCGCACAGCACCGCCGTACGCCATGCCACCCGCAGACAGACCCCCAGCGCCGCCTCCGCCGCCCCGTGCCCCGACACATCGCCGATCACCGCGTGCACCGTGCCGTCGGCGGTCTGCACCACGTCGTAGAAGTCCCCGCTGAGCAGGGCGTGCGCCCGGCCCGGCTCGTACCGCGCCACCGCTTCGAAGGAGTCGTCGAGCAGCAGGGGCACGGGCAGCAGACCGCGTTCCAGGCGGGCGTTCTCCTGCGCCATCAGCCGGTTGGCGCGCAACGCCGCTGCCGCCCGCTCGACCTGCTTGCGCTGGAGGGCGTACCGGACCGAGCGGCCCAGCGCCTCCGGATCGAGCCTCCCCTTGACGAGATAGTCCTGGGCACCGGTCGCCACGGCCGACAGGCCGGTGTCGGCCTCGGCCCGGCCGGTCAGCACGACGATGGCCGCGTCCGGCGCCCACTCGACGATCTGGGTGACGGCGTCGAGACCGAACACATCGGGCAGATGCAGATCGAGCAGTACACAGCAAGGGGTCTGGCTCCCGGCCAGGAACCGGCGGGCCTCCGCCAGTGTCTTGCACCAGGTCAGCGCGGAGTCCAGCTCGCTGTCCGCGAGCATTTCCTCGATCAGGAGCGCGTCACCGGCGTCGTCCTCGACCAGCAGGATCACGGCGTCTACGTCCCAGACCGAACCGTTGCCGACCGGGGGAGGCCCCGGCTGCACGGGAACGGCGTCCGCACGCACAGGTTGCGCCCGAGAGCCGTCCATGGGGAATCCGGCCACTCCGCACCCCCCCTGTACACACGGCACGGCCCGACCCCGGCCGTATGGCAGCGAAGCATATGTGACCGACCCGTGGAAGAAACGTCGGGGCGAAGGCCGCGCAACCCTTCGCACCCACGCCCGCGAACCGCGCCGGAACGGCCGCGAAGTCACGCGAACGGAGCAGCATCCGCTGCATGGCAGACTTGATCGGGGCGTTCGGCCCGGCAGGAGCAGGTACGGCGGTCGGCGCCACGAGAGACGGATGACAGAGGAACGGCAATGACGGTGACACAGGACAGCCCGGAGTTCGCTCCCGGTACTGAGGAGTTCGGTCCCGGTATCGACCCGGAGCGGCTGGCCGTCTGCCTGAGCGTGCTCGACGAACTCGACACCATCGAGATCGACCACCCCGACGCCATCGCCGTGCGCCGTGCCACGGCCGGGATCTACCGGACGGTGAAGCAGCGCCGCCGCCAGGAGCGCCGCGCAGCCAAGACCGCGCACGACAAGGCGGTCACCGAGGCCACCGCGACCGGCTCGGCCGACCGGATCGACGACGAGACCCAGGGCGTCCTGCCGTCGTCGTCCGCCCGTGCCGAGATCGCGGGCGTACTCCAGCGGCCCCGGTCCTGCTACATCTGCAAGACCAGGTACGTGGAGGTGGACGCGTTCTACCACCAGCTCTGTCAGCAGTGCGCGAAGGAGAACCGCTCGCGCCGCGACGCACGGACCGACCTCACGGGCCGGCGCGCGCTGCTGACCGGCGGCCGGGCGAAGATCGGCATGTACATCGCGCTGCGGCTGCTGCGCGACGGGGCACACACCACCATCACCACCCGCTTCCCCAACGACGCGATCCGCCGCTTCAAGGCGATGCCGGACAGCGACGAGTGGATCCACCGGCTGAAGATCGTCGGCATCGACCTGCGCGACCCCGCCCAGGTCGTCGCGCTCGCCGACTCGGTCGCCGCCGAGGGCCCGCTGGACATCCTGATCAACAACGCGGCGCAGACGGTGCGCCGCTCCGCGAACGCCTACAGCGAACTGGTCAACGCCGAGTCCGCGCCGCTCCCGGCGGGCGAGCTGCCCGCCGCCGAGGTCATCGGCACCTTCGGCAGCGGCGCCGTCGACCGGGTCGCGGCCCTGCCGGCCGCCCGCAAGGAAGGCCTGAGCGCACAGGACGTCACCGAGCTCGCCCTGGTCACCGGCTCCGCCTCGCTGGAGCGGATCGCCGCCGGGACGGCGATCGACGCGGGCGGACTGGTGCCCGACCTGCACGACACCAACAGCTGGATCCAGACCGTCGAGGAGGTCGAGCCGATCGAGCTGCTGGAAGTCCAGCTCTGCAACTCCACCGCCCCGTTCATCCTGATCAGCCGGCTCCGTCCGGCGATGGCGGCGACGGCCGCCAAGCGCGCCTACGTGGTCAACGTCTCCGCGATGGAGGGCGTGTTCAGCCGCGGCTACAAGGGCGCGGGCCACCCGCACACCAACATGGCCAAGGCCGCCCTGAACATGCTCACCCGCACCAGCGCCCAGGAGATGTTCGAGAAGGACGGCATCCTGATGACCGCCGTCGACACCGGCTGGATCACCGACGAGCGCCCGCACCCCGACAAGATCCGCCTCGCCGAGGAGGGCTTCCACGCCCCGCTCGACCTGGTCGACGGCGCCGCCCGCGTCTACGACCCGATCGTGCGCGGTGAGGACGGCGAGGATCTGTACGGCTGCTTCCTCAAGGACTACGCCCCTGCCAACTGGTAGTCGTCCGGTGACGCGGCGTCCGTGAGCCGCTGTGGACCCGGCCGGGAGTCGCTCCCGGCCGGGTCTTTTCCGTATTCGGTGGCTGAAAGTGACCTAGAGCACACGTTCCATCGAGCGCGGAAGCGCTCATTTGGTTACCCTGATGTGAACGGACGTAATCGAGGAGTCCACAAACCTTCCTCGACCGTCCCGGGACAGGCTTGTCAACCAAGTCGCCGTCCCGCCACGTACCCGGCGCCACCGCGACCGAGCTGTTCTTGCCCCTGCCCCGCACGGGTGGCCGATCCCCGGTAATGAGGCCGGAGCATCGGCGACGCCCGGGGCTACGCGACACAAAGGAGTGCGCGGTGACGACACCGGAACTGACGAAGCACGAGAAGCGACCGGCCGAACGGCACGGAGAGCGGGCCCGCAGGCCCGAGAAGCTCCGGAACATCGAGGTCTGGGCCAGGTCCGCGCCGATCCGGCTGGCAGGCTACGAGGACGACCTCGCCGAGCCGCACATCCTGCCCGGCATCGACTGACTCCGCTTCACACCCCGGCACCGAACCCCCGAGCTCCGGCCGCATCGCGCGGGCCGGAGCTCGGGGCATCAGGCGTGCCCGTGCGGTCCAGAAGACCGCACGGGCCACCCCGGCCCCGGCGAACGACAGCCCGGCGCCCGCGGGTCGAAGCGAGGACCGGGGCTGACTGTCCGGGGGCGACCGCACCCTCCGAGTCCTCCGAGCTCGTCACCGGGCACACGGCGGGCCGGGACTACGTCACCCAGTTCCAGGGCCCGCAGATGCTGGAGCTGATCCACGGCTACGACCCCGAGATCCTCTGGTGCGACATCGGCGGCGACAATGACAGCCACCGGGTGCTGGCGGAGTACTTCAACCACGCGAAGAACCGGGCCCGCCCGGTCGAGGTCACCGTCAACAACCGTTCCGGGATCGGGCCGTACGACTTCACCACGCCCGAGTACACGACGTACGACCAGATCGTCACCGCCAAGTGGGAGTCCAGCCGCGGCCTCGACCCGTTCAGTTACGGCTACAACGCCCAGACGCCGGACGAGAAGTACATGACGGCCGAGGAGATCGTGCACTCGCTCGTCGACATCGTCTCCAAGAACGGCAACTTCCTGCTGGACATCGGCCCCAGGGCCGACGGCACGATCCCCGAGATCATGCAGCGCAGGCTGCGAGAGACGGGGGAGTGGCTGAAGACCAACGGGGAGGCGGTCTACGACACCACGTACTGGTCACGGATGCCGCAGTTCGGTGAAGATCTGCGGTTCACCCTGCGGCCGAACCGGGCGTTCTTCATCCACTCCCTGGCACAGCCGGGCGCGACCCTCACCGTCGAGGCACCGGTGCCGGTCCGCAGCGGCGACCGGGTCACCCTGCTCGGTCACGACCGGCCGCTGAACTGGCGGGCCCGGGGCGGCTCGCTGGTGATCGACGTACCGGCGGCGGCCCGCAGGACCGGGAAGCACGCCTGGGTTTTCAAGATTGCCTGGTCGGGCTGAGCCAGGCGGGGCCGAGGGAGACGGGGCGCATGAAGTCCCGCACATAGGTCCGGTGCCACCAGCGCCCGGTGGCCCGCAGTTCGCGCCAGGTGGTGTACCGGTAGTGGTACACCCTGGCGCGGACGTGCGCGGGCGGGGCGTCGGGGAACGGGTTGTGACGCAGCAGCCGCAGGGTGTCCCGGTCGTTCTCCAGCAGCCGCTCCACGAACGGGCCGAACCACGGGCCGGCGTACGCGGGGGACAGCGCCGCGAACCACATCAGCCAGTCCAGCCGCAGATGGTACGGGGCGAACTGGCGGGGCATCCGGCGTGGATCGCCCGGCTTGCCGCGGAAGCCGTACTCCTTCCAGACGGTGCCGTCGTGGAGCACGTGTTCGTCCGTGCCCTCGACCACCACCTCCAGCCGGACCCGGCTGATGCTGCCGAACGCGCCATAGGTGTTCACCAGATGCAGCGGGTCGAACGAGCGGTTCATCACCTGGCGGCGGGAGACCAGATTGCGCGCCGGGCGGTAGCTGAGGAAGACGACCAGCGCGGTCACCGCGATGACGACGATCTCGTACCAGAGCGGCGGAGCGGACTGGGCGGGCGGTTCGGTGAACAGGGACCAGTCGACGGCGGACAGGGCCAGGGTGATCGTCACCCAGTTCAGCCAGGCGAAGTTCCCCGAGACAACCAGCCACAGCTGGGTGACGATCATCAGCCCCGCGGCCGCGCTCGCCACCGGCTGCGGAGTGAAGAGAAGCACCGGCACCAGGAGTTGGGTGACGTGGTTGGCCGCCACCTCGGCCCGGTGGACCGGCTTCGGCAGCCGGTGGAAGAACCAGCTCAGCGGTCCCGGCATCGGCTGCGTCTCGTGATGGAAGTACAGACACGTCAGCTTGCGCCAGCACTCGTCGCCGCGGATCTTGATCAGCCCGGCGCCGAACTCCACCCGGAACAGCACCCAGCGCAACAGCCACAGCACCAGCACCGGCGGGGCCGTGTGCGCATTGCCGAGGAAGACGGCGAGGAAGCCGGTCTCCAGTAGCAGCGACTCCCAGCCGAAGCCGTACCAGGTCTGGCCCACCTGGACGATCGAGAGATAGAGGGCCCAGGGCAGCGCCCAGAGCAGCATCGCCGCCCAGAGCGGAACGTACGAGTCCGCGCCCGCGAGCAGGGCGACGGCGAGCGCGCAGCCGGTCCAGGCGACGAGGGCGAAGAAGCGGTCGGAGTAGTGGAGCCGGAAGAGTCCGGGCCCGTCGCGCCACTCCGTACGCCGCAGGTAATCGGGTACCGGCAGCATGCCGCGTTCGCCGATCAGCGCCCGGAACTGGAGCGCGGCGGTGAGGAACGCGAACAGGTAGACACCGGCGAGAGCCCGCTGGAAGATCAGCCGGCTGAGCCAGTACCCGTCTGCGGTGAACCACTCCATCGCTTCCAGTATCGGCCCGCCGGCTCCCCTCAGCCCCTCAGCCCCTCAGCCCCTCAGCCCCTCACGGTGCGGCCCTCGGCGACGATCCGGCGCAGCGTGGATCCGAGCCGGCGGGCGTACCACCGCTGGGTCATCGGCACGAGCGGGCCCGCGAGCCGGGTGTACCAGGCGGACGGGCGGCTGAATGCCGTGACCGTGAACCACACCGCCCCGTCGTCCGCCAACTCCACCACGAAGGACTCCTCGCCGCACTCGGGGTGCCCGGCCAGCGTCCCGTAGGCGAATCCGATGCGGTCCTTCTCGTACTCCGCCCAGACGACCCGGCAGGGCGCGGTGAACCGGAACGGGCCGATGCCCAGCGACACCCGGACGCCGACCCCGGCTCCGGCACGGTCCGCCGACGCCTGGACCCGGGCCCCGGAGGCGCGGTGCAGCCGCCATTCGGTGACCGCCGCGCCCGCCGCCTCGAAGTCGGCCCGGCCGCGCCCGACCCTGGTCCGGTGGTGGAGGTGGTGGTAGCCGTCGGGGAGCGGGCCGAGCCGGGTGGCGCCGACCTCGGGATAGGTGAGCGTGCTCATGCGGTCCTGCCTTCGTGGTCGGTGCGGTTCTGGAGCCGTCGCCAGGCGAGCACCGAGCAGAGTGCGAAGCCCAGTGCGTTGCCGAGGCCATGGGTGGCGGCCATCCAGCTCAGTGTGGGGTGCGGGAGTCCGGTGGCCTCGCCGAGTGCCCAGCTCAGGGCGAGCACCATGGTGACGGCGAGCACGGCGGACGAGACGGCGAGCAGTGTCCGGGTGGCCCGGTCCCGTTGTCCGGTGCGGATCGATCGCCAGGTGAGGAGGGCGACGGTCCACATTCCCGCGGTCAGGACGACCGCGCCGGCCAGTTCGGCCCAGTCGCCGATGAAGTAGCCGATCAGGACGAGCAGGGTGCCCAGCGGAACGCTCAGCGCGGCGAACCTTCCCGCGGCGCTGTCGGCGACCCGGCAGACGAGCCCCGCGACCAGGGCGGCGGCGAATCCGGCGAAGTGGAAGTGCGGCACGGTCAGCGCGAGGATGCCGAGCCCGAAGCCGAAGAGTGTGTGCCCCGAGCGTTCGGCGACCAGTGCGAGGGCTGCGACCGACGGGGTGACCAGGGCGGTGAGCAGGGCGATCTCGGCGGGCGCTGTGGACCTCGACGGACTGCGGAGCAGCCGGTGCGGGGCGTGCAGGGCGAGGAGTGCGGTGCCGAGCGCGTAGCAGCCCGCCAGGGCGGTGGCGGCCGTGCCGCGCGGCAGCCACAGGGCGACGGCGCCGGGGACGGCGAAGAGCGGCCACAGTCGCCGGATCCGGTCCAACTCGGTCGCACCGGTCAGCCGCAGTCCCGCGGGGACCACCACCAGCATGCCCAGCATCACGATCGAATTGACCAGTACCGACATCGCCGCCCCCGATTTGAACGCGTTCAACTGTGTTCGGCATCGACTCTACGAGCTTTCTTGAACGTGTTCAAGTGGGGGTGTGCGAGGGCGGGGAGGAGCTGAGCGTGCGAGGGGTGGGAGGGGAAGACCCGGGCGCCGATGGCAGGATGCCCGGCATGGAGATCATCCCTGGACGCGGCGTCGGCCTCGCCATGATCGGCGACCACCGGACCCGGGCCGAGGAGCGTGTCGGCCCGCCGAGCCTCGGCACCGCCGCCGTCCGCCCTGTCGTGTACGACACCACACCGACGCTCGTGATCACCTACGCACCCGACGACACCGTGGAACTCGTCGAAATCGGCTGCAGCGGTCAGGGCGGCGAGGCGGAGGCAAGCTACGACGGGATCCAGCTGACCCACCGGCTGATCGACGACGTCGTCGCCGAACTGCACGCCAAGGGCTACACCAGCACGCCGTGCGACATCGGCTACGACTGCCACGCCGGGTTCTCCGTCTGGTCCATGCGCGTGCTGGAGGCGCGTGAGGTGGACCCGACGGCCGGGGAGGACGACCCGAGGTGTGTCGTCGAGGGCGTGTCCGTGGCGCCGTACGGCTACTTCGGCGGCGAGTAGCGTACGGCGCCGCGTCTCACAGAACTCCCCGACGCCACTCCCGTACCAGCAGATAGCCGAGGTACACGCCTCCGATGGCCATCGTGTAGATGCCGACGGGCAGGTTGTCGAAGAGCGGCAGCTGCTGGGCGCAGAGATCCGCCAGCACCAGCAGCAGTGCGCCGGTCAGCGCCGACAGCGCCAGGTGCGGGCCGGATGCGCGGGTGATCCGCTTGGCGACCTGCGGGGACGTCAGCGCGATGAACGCGATGGGACCGGCGACGCTGACCACCCCTGCCGAGAGCACGATCGCCAGCACCACGGCGGCCGTCTTGGTGCGGCGGGGCTCCGAGCCGAGCGCGGCCGCGATGTCGTCGCCCATCTCCCCGATGTCCAGCCGCCGCGAGAGGAGCACGGTGAGCGGGGCCACCACCAGCAGCACCAGCCAGATCGTGGTGGCGTCCTCCCACGACCGCGCCGACAGGCTGCCGTTGACGTAGGCGCTGAGCACGGCGGCCCGGTCCCGCTCCATGGCGTAGACGACGTACTGGGTGATCGCGGTGCCGATCGCGGCGACCCCGATGCCCGCGATGACCAGCCGGGCCGGGTTGCGGAACCCGGTACCGGTCGACACATAGACCAGCACCATGGCGAGAACGGCACCGAGCAGCGCGCCGAGCGCCACCGGCACGGTGTCCGGGAACAACAGCGCGGAGATCGCGGCCCCCGCCCCGGCACCGGACGCCAGCCCGATCACATCGGGGCTGCCGAGCGGATTGCGGGTGACGGACTGGAACAGCGCCCCGGAGAGCCCGAGTGCCGCACCGGTGCCCACGGCGACCGTCAGCCGGGGGCCGCGCAGCCGCTCCAGCACGAACGCGTTCTTGCCCTCGGCCCCGCCGGTCACCGCCCCGGCCAGGTCGGGGAGCGGAATGCCCAGCCGCCCGAGCGACAGCGTGGCGACGGCGCCCGCCACGAGCAGCACCAGCAGCACGAGGGCCGTCAGCACCGACACCCGCCGGACCGGCACGGCCACCCTCCCGCCGGCCCTCAGCACCTTACGGGGCGAAGCGGTGCGGACCGCGGTCTGCTGCGACGTCATGCGTTGCCCCTCATCCTGCGTACGGCGATGAGCAGTGCGGGCGCCCCGATGAACGCGGTCACGACACCGACCATCAGCTCCTGCGGTCGCATGACCACCCGGCCCACGACATCCGCCAGGAGCAGCAGCGCCGGACCTGCCAGCGCCGAGAAAAGGACCTGCATGCGGAAATCGACGCCGACCACGGCCCGCACCACATGCGGCACGGCCAGGCCGACGAAGGCGATCGGGCCGACCGCCGCCGTCGCCGCCGCGCTCAGCAGCGTTGCCGCGAGCAGCCCGCCCGCCCGCACCAGCGCCGGATTCGCCCCCAGGGACGCCGCCGTCGAGTCGCCGAGCGCGAGCGCGTTGAGGCCGGGACCGAGCACCGCGGCGATCACCAGACCGGCCACGGCGAACGGCAGCACCGACCAGAAGACGTCGAAGTCCCGTCCGCCCAGCGCGCCGACGACCCAGTACCGGTAGCTGTCGAACACCTTCGGGCGGCCCAGGGTCACCGCCTGGATGAACGCCATCAGCACGGCGGAGAGCACCGCGCCGGCGAGCACCAGCCGGACGAGACCGCCGCCCGAACCCGCAGAACCGATCGCATGGACGAGCAGACCCGCGAGCAACGCGCCGGGCAGCGCCCACCACATGGTGGCGGTGCTGCCCGACGCCCCCAGGAACGCCGTCGCGGCGACGATGCTCGCGGACGCGCCCGCGTTGATCCCGAGCAGGCCCGGATCGGCCAGCGGATTGCGGGTCACGCCCTGCATGAGGGTGCCCGCGACGGCGAGGCAGAGGCCGGCCAGCACACCGAGCGCGGTCCGCGGATAGCGACTCTCGACGATGGTGGTGACATTCGGGTCCGCACTGCCGGACAGGACGTCCAGCACATCGCCGAACGAGGTGGTGCGGCTGCCGAACATGACGCTCGCGAGCACGGCGAGCGCGAGCACGGCGACTGCGATGACGACGGAAAATACCCGCCGAGCGGTGCCGGTCCGTGAGGTACCGGCACCGCTCGGCGGTGCGTGTGTGGTGGTGGCCATGTGTGTGGTGGCGGGCCTCAGCCGTTGTCGGCGGCCTTGACCGCCTTGTCGATCAGCGGCAGGTAGCGGTCGATCACCCACGGCACGGTGAGCGGGTTGATGATCGAGGAGGCGGTGACGAAGGAGTTGTCCTTGCCGGCGACCACGGCGCCGCTCTTGACCGCGGGGATCGCCGCATACAGCGGCTGCGCCTCGATCTCCTTGCGGGTCTTGTCGTCCATGTAGAAGGTGAAGACCAGATCGCTGTCCTTCAGCTTCTCGGCGTTCTCCAGGCCGATGAGCGCGGAGTCGGTGCCCTTGGTCTCCTTGAAGGTGTTCACCACCGGGTCGACCGTGAGGCCGAGCGAGGAGACCATCTTGACGCGCTGCTCATCGGGCTTGAACACACCGAGGGTGCCGGGGCCGGTGTTGTAGATGTACGAGAACTTGTACTTCTTGTAGTTCGGCCGGGTCGCCGCCGCGTCGGACAGCTGCTTCTCGATCTCCGAGGTGAGGGTCTTCGCCTCGTCCGGCTGCCCCAGCGCCTTGGCGATGATCTCGATCTGCTGGTCCCAGTCCGTGCTCCACGGCAGGTCCGGGTAGGCGACGGTGGGAGCGATGTCCTTGAGGATGTCGTAGTCCTTCTGCGTGATCCCGGACCACGGAGCGAGGATGACATCCGGCTCCAGCTCGGTGATGGCCTCGAAGTCGATGTCCTCACCGCCCGTGAACTGGGTCGGCAGTTTGTCGCCGGACTTCTTCACCGCGTCGTGGATCCAGGGCAGATAGCCCGTCTTGTCGCTTCCCCACTCGTACTTCTCGATGCCCACCGGGGTGTGGCCGAGCGCGATGGCGGTCTCGGCGGAGCCCTGGCCGAGGGTGACGACCCGTTCGGGCTGCTCCTTGATCTCCGCCGTGCCGAGCGCGCTCTTGATGGAGACGGGGAACGCTCCGCCGTTCTTCCCGGATGCGCCGGAGGTCTCCTTGTCGTCGTCGCTCGACGAGCAGCCGCCCAGGGCGAGAACGAGGGCTGCGGCGGCGGCGGCAGTTGCGGCGAGCGTCCGGCGACGCGCGCGGATGAACCGGGACATGGATGTTCCTCATGTTTGGCGGATGGAGCGGCAGCACCCTGCGAGCGCGGGAGGGCATGCCGAAAGAGGCCGTACGAGTACGACGGGCAGCCCTGATGCAGATCGCAAAGAGTTAGGCAAGCCTAAGCTAAGCCATTGTGTGGCGACAACCGGCCCCCTGGAAAACGCATTCGAACCCGCTCGCGCCGGTCCCGCGGCGGTGCGGGAATCGTGGTCCGGCGGTTTCTTTGGTCCAGACCTATTGACGGAAGGTTCGTGCCTCTTTAGCGTGTGGCGAGCCGTGAAATGCGAGACCGCATTCCGCCTGAGCTTGTCAGGGGCATGCCATTCACGCGTTCAACTCGCCCTGCGCCGGGCCGCCTCGGGCATCCGTTCCGCCCCGATGGCGCTCGGCCGCGACAGGAAGGGAACTGAGCATGTTCGGTCGGACATCGCGCCTGCTGGGGGTCGGCCTCGCGGCGGCATGTGTCGTACAAATGCTCGTGGGTGCGACGCCGAGCGCCGCGCAGGACGAAACCTGCGCGGTCAAGTCGAAGCCCTCCGGAAAGGTGCTCCAGGGGTACTGGGAGAACTGGGACGGTGCGTCGAACGGTGTGCACCCGCCGCTCGGCTGGATCCCGGTCACTGACAGCCGCATCACGCAGCACGGCTACAACGTGATCAACGCGGCCTTCCCCGTCATCCTCTCGGACGGCACCGTCCTGTGGGAGGACGGGATGGACTCGACCGTGAAGGTCCCGACCCCGGCCGAGATGTGCCGGGCGAAGGAGTCCGGACTCACCACCCTGATGTCCATCGGGGGTGCGGCCGCGGGCATCGACCTCAGCTCCAGCGCTGTCGCCGACCGGTTCGTCGAGACGGTGGTGCCGATTCTCAAGAAGTACAACTTCGACGGCATCGACATCGACATCGAGACCGGGCTGACCGGCAGCGGCAACATCAATCAGCTGTCGGCCTCGCAGGCCAACCTCATCCGCATCATCGACGGGGTACTCGCGCAGATGCCGTCGAACTTCGGCCTGACGATGGCGCCGGAGACGGCCTACGTCACCGGCGGGAGCATCACCTACGGCTCGATCTGGGGCGCGTATCTGCCCATCGTGAAGAAGTACGCCGACAACGGGCGCCTGTGGTGGCTGAACATGCAGTACTACAACGGCAGCATGTACGGGTGCGCCGGCGATTCGTACTCCGCGGGCACGGTCGAAGGGTTCACGGCCCAGACGGACTGTCTGGACAAGGGGCTCGTCGTCCAGGGCACCACGATCAAGGTCCCGTACGACAAGCAGGTTCCGGGGCTGCCGGCCCAGCCGGGCGCGGGCGGCGGTCACCTGACGACGGGCCAGGTGTCGCAGGCCTGGAACCACTACGGCAATGCCCTCAAGGGCCTGATGACCTGGTCGCTCAACTGGGACGGCTCGAAGGGCTGGACCTTCGGGGACAACGTCAAGGCGCTGCAGGGCCGCTGAGGCGCCGGAGACCACCGGACCGGGCAGCTCCGCCGAGGTGGACGGAGCTGCCCTTGCGGGCGGCCGTGGCGGCGGCCGCCCGGTCGGTACGTCGTACGGTCAGGCGCGGGGCTCGGAGGCGTCCAGCATGGCCTCGCGCTCCACGACCTTGATCCGCTCGCGCCCCTGCTCCGCGCCCAGGGCCTGCTCGTGCGCGTCCAGCCGGTGCCAGCCCTCGCGGGTGGTGTAACGGACGCCGCGCTCCTCCAGGAAGGCGGTGACGGCCTCCGGCTCGGGCCGGACGGGCGCGGGCAGCCGGCCCTCGGCCCGGTCCTCCAGCAGGCAGGCCACCGTCTCGTTGGCGTCGCCCTTGGTGTGACCGATGAGGCCGACCGGGCCGCGCTTGATCCACCCCGTGACGTACACCGAGGGCATGTGCTCCCCGCCGTCGACGACGCGTCCGGCGGCGTGCGGGACGGTGCCGGAGACCACGTCGAACGGGAGCTTCGGGAGCTCCTGCGAGTAGTAGCCGACCGCGCGGTAGACGCTCTGCACGTCCCAGTCGGTGAAGTTTCCGGTGCCCTTGACGTTGCCGGTGCCGTCCAGCTCGGTCCGCTCGGTGCGCAGGCCGACGACCCGGCCGTCCTCGCCGAGGATCTCCACCGGGGACTCGAAGAAGTGCAGGAACAGCTTGTGCGGCCGGTCGCCGACATCGCGGATGGCCCAGTTCTCCAGCGTGGAGGCGACCATGTTGGCCTGCTTGTTGCCACGCCGGGTCTCGATCGAGCCCGCGTCGTACTCGATGTCCTCGGGGTTGACGATGACCTCGATGTTCGGCGAGTGGTCCAGCTCCCGCAGCTCCATCGGGCTGAACTTGGCCTGCGCGGGACCGCGGCGCCCGAAGACGTGCACCTCAAGGGCCTTGTTGGCCTTGAGGCCCGCGTAGACGTTCGCGGGGATCTCGGTCGGCAGCAGTTCGTCCGCCGTCTTGGCGAGGATCCGTGCCACGTCCAGGGCCACATTGCCCACGCCGAGCACGGCGACCTTCTCCGCCTCCAGCGGCCAGGTGCGGGCCACATCGGGGTGGCCGTCGTACCAGGAGACGAAGTCGGCGGCGCCGTGCGAGCCGTCCAGGTCGCTGCCGGGGATGTCGAGCGCGCGGTCCGCGTCGGCGCCGGTGGAGAAGATCACCGCGTCGTAGAACGACCGCAGATCGTCCAGGCCGATGTCGTTGGGGTAGTCGACGTTGCCGAACAGCCGCAGCTGCGGCTTGTCGAGAACCTGGTGGAGTGCCTGGACGATGCCCTTGATCCGCGGGTGGTCCGGGGCCACCCCGTAACGGATCAGGCCGAAGGGGGCGGGCATCCGCTCGAACAGGTCGATCGAAACACCCGGGTCCTGGGCGGCCTCGGATTTCAGCAGTGCGTCCGCTGCGTAGATGCCGGCGGGGCCGGCTCCGACTATGGCGACGCGGACGGGGCGGGTCATCAGGTGCTGGTCCTTAGAACGTGCTGATGCGGGCAGTGCAGCTCAGGGTAAAGGTAAGGATGGGCTTACCGTGCTCCACGGGACACGGTATCCGCTGCCGATCCGTGGCCTCGGGGTGGTTCGCCCTACGAGACATCCGGCCGCGCCGTCCGGCGCCCGCATCGGCTCGGAACGCACTCGGGTGGCGCGGGGAGGATTCGCCCGAGCGAGCGGGGTTCGCTCGAAGAATCGGACAAATGATGGCAGAGTGACCCGCATGGATGATCGGGTAGCGGGTGCCCTGTCGCTCCCGGACGACTGGCCCGCCCACCCGGATCTCAGCCTCGCCCTGAACCGTATGGGCAGCTTCGACTGGGACCTCGACAGCGGCCTCATGCACATGGACCGGCCCGCGCTCGGCGTGTTCGACCTGCGGGCGGAGGAGTACGACAACCGGCCGGAGTCGCTCGGGCAGCGGGTGCCGCCGGACGAGGGCGTAAGGCTCGACGCCATGGTCGCGCAGGCGCTCAAGAGCGGGCGGAGCAACTACGGGGCGTACTTCAGGATCAAGCGGCGCGACGGCAGCCTCCGCTGGACCCACACCCAGGGCTTCATCCGGCGGGACGGGACCGGCCGCCCCCACCGCATCATCGGCATCGTCCGCGACGCGACCCAGGAGCTGGCCGACTCCACCGCCCGCCGCGAGCTGGACCTGGAGCGGCGCCGCCGCACCAGCCTGGTGGACGGCACCACGGCCGCACTGGCTCATGCCCGTACCGTCGGGGACGTCATCGAAGTGCTGAAGAACTCCCAGGGACTGGCACATCTCGGTGCCACCAGCCTGGTCATGGGGCTGATGGAGGCCGGACGCATCCATCTGGTGGCCGACGGCCCGGAGGGCTCGTTCGTGCCCGGCACCCGTTACACCCGGACGGACGAGCAGTACCCGATGAGTGAGGTCGTTCGCACGCTCGCGCCCCGCTTCATCGAGTCCGCCACGGACTTCGCCACCTCGTACCCGATCCTGTGGCCCCACATCAGCCACCTCGGCATCACCTCCGCCGCCTATCTGCCGCTGATCGCCCAGGCCCGGCCCATCGGCGCGCTCGGCCTGCTCTACAGCGACAAGGACGGCTTCACCGGCGACGAACGCAATCTGCTGGTCGCGCTCGGCAGCTCCATCGCGCAGAGTCTTCAGCGGGCCATGCTGTACGAGCAGGAGCACGACCTCGCCGAGGGCCTCCAGCAGGCCATGCTGCCGCGCAGGATCCCGGACGTGCCGGGGGCGCAGATCGCCGTCAGGTACCGCTCGGCCCGGCTGGGCCGGGACATCGGGGGCGACTGGTACGACGTCATTCCGCTGCCCGGCGGCCGGGTCGGGGCCGTCATCGGGGACGTGCAGGGCCACGACACCCACGCGGCGGCCGTCATGGGGCAGCTGCGCATCGTGCTGCGCGCCTACGCGGCCGAGGGGCACAGCCCCGCCACGGTGATGGCGCGCGCTTCCGTCTTCCTCCACGAGCTGGACACGGAACGCTTCGCGACCTGCACCTACGCCGAGGTCGACCTGACGACCGGAGTGGTGCAGCTGGTCCGGGCCGGCCATGTCGACCCGCTAATGCGCGAGAGCGACGGCAGCTGCCGCAAGCTTCCCGCGGAGGGTGGGCTGCCGCTGGGGCTCTCGGCCGAGTTCGGGCGGCTCGAATACCCGGTCAGCACCGTCGAGCTGGACCCCGGCCAGACCCTGGTGCTGTTCACCGATGGTCTCGTGGAGCTGCCGGGCGCCGATCTCGACGAGGGCATACAGCTGCTGACGGCAATGGTGCGCAACGGTCCGCAGGACCTCCAGCGGCTGGCCGACCGGCTCTGCGAGGAGGTCGACGAGCGCGGCGGCGAGGACGATGTCGCGGTCCTGCTGCTGCGCCGCAAGGCCGCCCACGCACCCCAGCCGGGCGGCCGGCTCCAGCAGCACGTCGCGCAGAGCGACCCGGAGGCGCTGAGTTCGGCACGGCACATGATCAGGGCGGCGGTACGGGCCTGGGGCGCCAAGACGCGGGCCGACGAGGTCGAGCTGGCCGCCGACGAGCTGATCACCAACGCGCTCATGCACACCGACGGCGGGGCCATCGTCACGATCCGCGTGCTCACCGGGCCCGAGCGCCGCCTGCGGGTCGATGTCGAGGACCGCTCCAGTGCGCTGCCCAGGCGGCGGGACGCGGGGGAGGCCGGGGTGTCGGGGCGGGGGCTGATGCTGGTGGACCGGCTGGCGGACCTGTGGGGCGTGGAGTCCCGGGGCAGCGGCAAGTGCGTCTGGTGCGAATTCGTCATCCCGGCGCACGAGTGACAGAAACGCACTTCCCTACCCGACAGTAACAGAACGTAACATGTCAGTACTTGACCGTAACCGACCGCGAGCGATTGACTGCGACTCCGTCAGTCTTGTCTTCGACGACATGAGGACCCGTTGGGAACTGAGCTGCTGGCACCCCTCGATCTTGCCTTCTGGCACCTCGAATCCGATGCCCACCCGATGCACCTCGGCGCGCTCGCCGTCTTCGCCCCGGCCCCCGACCCGGCGCACGGCGCCGAAGCGGAGACCGTGCTCGAACTGCTGGGCACCCGCGCCGCCGCCATTCCCCGGCTGCGGATGCGGGTCAGGGACGTGCTGCTGCCCGTCGGGGGTGCGGCCTGGTTCGTCGACAAGGACTTCGACGTCCGCCGGCACATCGAGCGGGTGCGGCTGACCGAGGCGGAGTCGCGTGACGAGGACGGCGGATTCATGGCGGGCGCCACCCGGCTCGCCGGTGAACTGATGGAACGGCCGCTCGAACGGGGGCTGCCGCCCTGGCAGATGTACGTCATCGGCGGCGCCGGCGGCGGCCCCTTCGCGGTGCTTGTCAAACTCCACCACGCCCTGGCCGACGGAATGCGCGCGGTCGCCATCGGCGCCGGGATCTTCGACGAGATCGCCGCCGCCGGCCGGGCCCGCGGCGGGGCCCCCACCCGCCGTGCGCGCACCGTTCCGCCCCGCTCGTGGATGCCGGGCCCGCGCCAGGTGGCCGGGCTCGCGCTCGGCCGGATCGAGGATCTCGGGCGGGCGTTCGGCGTCGGTGCCTCCATGGTGCGGGCCAGCCGCCTCGATCCGCGCGGCACGCCCGCACTCACCGCGAGCTCCAGCGGCACCCGGCGACTGGCCACCGCGGACCTGGACCTCGAAGCCGTTCAGCTGATCCGCCGCGCCGCGGGCGGCACGACCAACGACGTCCTGCTCGCGGTCGTCGCCGGGGCGCTGCGCCGCTGGATGCGGGAACGCGGCGAACCGCTGCCCGACGAGGACCCACGAGCCCTGGTGCCGGTCTCCCGCCGCAGGCCCGGCCAGGCCGCGGCGACCGGGAACAAGCTCTCCGCCTATCTGCTCAAGCTCCCGGTCGGCGAACCCGACCCGTGGAAGCGGCTCGGCGCCGTCCGCACCGCCATGGACCGCAACAAGTCCGCGGGCCCCTTCCGCGGCGCCGGAGCGGTCGCCGTGCTCGCCGACCAACTGCCGTCACTGGCCCACCGCTTCGGTGCGCCGCTCGCCGGGAACGCGGCCAGGATGCTCTTCGACATCCTGGTCACCAGCGTGCCCCTGCCGCGCTCGGCGCTCTCGCTCGGCGGCTGCCCGCTGCGCGCCGTCTACCCGATGGCGCCACTGGCCCGCGGTCAGGCCCTGGCCGTCGCGCTGTCCACGTACGGCGGCCGGGTGCGGGTCGGGCTGGTGGCCGACGGCAAGGCGCTGCCCGATCTGGAACGGCTGGCGCGCTGCGCGGACGAAGAGGTGGCGGAGCTGCTCGCGCTGCTGCCGACTCACTGAGCGGCCGACGTCCCGATCGGTCATAGATCGGATAGATTTCCGGGAAAGTGCCACAAGCAGTGGCGCCTGGGGTGTTGACGCGCCCAAGTGATCCGATGAATATTCGCTGTGTGCAGGAAGCGATCATCGGGGAGGGCGGCGGCAGCATGCGGCGCAACAGGCTGGGAAGCAGCGCGGTCGAGGTCACCGAGCTGTCCTTCGGGGCGGCCGCCATCGGCAATCTCTTCACCGCCGTCGAACCGGCGCGGGCGACCGCCGCGGTCGACGCCGCCTGGGACGAGGGCGTCCGCTACTTCGACACCGCGCCGCACTACGGACTCGGCCTCTCCGAACGGCGGCTGGGCGAGGCCCTGCGCGGCCGGCCCCGCGACTCGTACGTACTGTCCACGAAGGTGGGACGGGTACTCGACCCGCTGCCCGCCGACACCTCCGGGGGCCACTGCGACGGTCTCTCCGAGGGCTTCGCCGTACCCGCCACCCACCGCCGGCGCTGGGACTTCAGTGCCGACGGCGTACGCCGCAGCATCGAGGACAGCCTGGAACGCCTCGGGCTCGACCGCATCGACATCGTCTATCTGCACGACCCGGACGACCACGCGGAGGCCGCGTTCCACGAGGCCTACCCGGAGCTGGAGAAGCTGCGCGCGCAAGGTGTCGTCGGGGCCATCGGTGCGGGGATGAACCAGACCGCGATGCTGACCCGGTTCCTGCGCGACACCGATGTCGATGTGGTGCTCTGCGCCGGGCGCTACACCCTCCTCGACCAGTCCGCACTCACCGGCCTGCTGCCCGAGGCGGCCGCCCGGGGCCGCAGCGTGGTCGTCGGAGGGGTCTTCAACTCCGGGCTGCTCGCCGACCCGCGCCCCGGCGCCACGTACGACTACACGGCCGCGCCCCTCTCCCTCCTGGACCGGGCTCTGCGCATCAAGGCCGTCACGGAGGGCCACGGCGTCCCGCTGCGGGCCGCCGCCCTCCACTACCCGCTCGCCCACCCGGCCGTCGCCGGAGTGCTCGTGGGCACCCGCTCCCCGGACGAGGTGCGCGACGCCGCCGCCCTGCTCCGCCGCGAGATCCCGGACCAGCTCTGGGACGAGCTGCGCGCCGAGGGCCTGCTGACCGAGAACGGACACTGACATGAGAATCGCCCTGCACACCAAGGTCCGCGCCGACCGCATCGAGGAGTACGAGGCCGCGCACCGCGAGGTCCCGGCGGAGCTCACCGCGGCGATCCGCGCGGCGGGCGCCACGTCCTGGACGATCTGGCGCAGCGGCACCGACCTCTTTCACGTCATCGACTGCGAGGACTACGCCGCACTTCTCGCCGAGCTGGAGCAGCTCCCCGTCAACGTGGCCTGGCAGGCCAGGATGGACGAGCTGCTCGACGTGGCGCACGACTACTCGGCCGACGGCGCCGGAGCCGGGCTCCCGGTCGCCTGGGAGCTGTGACATGGCCGGTCAGGAACGGATCGTCGACGCCCACCACCATGTGTGGGACCTCTCCGTACGCGACCAGGACTGGATCACCGGCGGTGAACTCGCCCCGCTCCGGCGCGACTTCACCCTGGCCGACCTGGGGCCCGAGGCACACGCCGTCGGCGTGCATGCCACCGTCCTCGTCCAGACCGTCACCGTCGCGGAGGAGACCCCCGAGTTCCTGGCCCTCGCCCACGAAAGCGACCTCGTCGCGGGCGTCGTCGGCTGGTGCGACCTCACGGCGCCGGACGTTGCCGACACCCTGGCCGCGCTGCGTGAACTGCCCGGCGGCGACCGGCTCGTCGGCATCCGCCACCAGGTCCAGGGCGAACCCGACCCGGCCTGGCTGCTGCGCCCCGACGTCCGGCGCGGACTGCGCGCCGTCGCCGACGCCGGGCTCGTCTACGACCTCGTCGTCCAGGCCCGTCAACTGCCCGCCACCGTCCAGGCCGCGGCACTGCTGCCCGAGCTGACCTTCGTGCTCGACCACGCCGGCAAGCCTCCCGTAGCCGCCGGTGAACTGCGCCCCTGGGCCGACGACGTCAGGGCGCTGGCCGCCCGCCCCAACACCGTGTGCAAGCTCTCCGGCCTGGTCACCGAGGCCGATCCGCGCTCCTGGACCGTGAATGACCTGCGCCCGTACGCCGACACCGTCATCGACGCCTTCGGTACCGACCGGCTGATGTTCGGCTCGGACTGGCCCGTGTGCCGGCTCGCGGCGACGTACGAGGTGGTCGTCGACACGGCACGCACCCTGACCGACGCCCTCACCGGAGACGAACGGGCCCGTGTCCTCGCCACCACGGCCGAGCGGGTCTACGGCCTGTGACAGCCGTCCGTCCGGGCCCGTCGAGATCTACGCCCAGGACCGCAAGAGTTTCGAGGTGAAGCCTTCCTGACCGACAGGCTCAGCGGCCTGCCCGCCGTACTGCGCCTCGAATCCCACCTCACCATGAAGAAGATCAAATCGGAGCCCTGAACCCGCGGCGCAGAGCGCAAACGCAAGGGGCGGAGAACGCTCGATCCGGCGATGGCGACACACCTGTTGCGTTCGCCGTCGTCGATGGGACCGGCGCTGAGCTGCCAAGAGCCGTACGGCCGTGCCTCGCGCCGGATGCCCTGCCGCGGAGAAGGTCTGGCAGTCTGGAACCATGCCCGAGCTGCCGGAAGTCGAAGCCCTGCGGGTCTTCCTCGACGACCACCTGGTCGGCAAGGAGATCGACCGCGTCCTGCCGCTCAACGTGAGCGTGCTCAAGACGTACGACCCGCCGCTCGCCGCGCTGCACGGCGCCACGGTCACCGGCATCGCCCGGCACGGCAAGTTCCTGGACATCGGGGCGGGCCCGCTGCACCTGATCACCCATCTCGCCAGGGCCGGCTGGCTGCGCTGGAAGGACGGATTCCCCGCCGCGCCACCGCGCCCCGGCAAGGGGCCCCTGGCGCTGCGTACCGTGCTCACCGGCGGCGACGGCTTCGACCTCACCGAGGCGGGCACCACCAAACGCCTCGCCGTGTACCTGGTGCACGACCCGGCCGAGGTGCCGGGCATCGCCCGGCTGGGCCCGGACCCCCTCGACGAATCCTTCGACCGCGACGCCTTCGCCGCACTGCTCGCCGGGGAGCGCCGCCGGATCAAGGGCGCGCTGCGCGACCAGTCCCTGATCGCCGGCATCGGCAACGCCTACAGCGACGAGATCCTGCACGTCGCGAAGATGTCGCCGTACCTGCTCACCGAGAACCTCACCGACGACCAGATCACCCGCCTCCACACGGCGGTGCGCACCACGCTGCACGACGCGGTCGCCCGCTCCAGCGGCCTCGCGGCCGGAAAGCTCAAGGCCGAGAAGAAGAGCGGGATGCGGGTCCACGGACGCACCGGCGAGACCTGCCCCGTCTGCGGGGACACCATCCGCGAGGTGTCGTTCAGCGACTCCTCGCTCCAGTACTGCCCGACCTGCCAGACCGGCGGCAAACCGCTGGCCGACCGCCGCCTCTCCAGGCTGCTCAAATGACCCGCCGGGGTGCGCGGGCCGGCCGGTACGCGAAGAAGCGGTGAATCACCCGGCCCCTCACCCCCGTGCGCGCTCTACACTCCGGCCCATGCTGCGCGTACTCGCCGTCGACGACGAAGAACCCGCCCTGGAGGAACTGCTCTACCTCCTGCGCGCCGATCCCCGGATCAGCAGCGCCGAGGGGGCCACCGGGGCCACCGAAGCGCTGCGCCGCATCGGCAGCGCCGTCGAGGCGGGCCCGGACGACCCGGCCGCCATCGATGTCGTGTTCCTGGACATCCACATGGCGGGCCTCACCGGTCTCGACGTCGCCCAGCTGCTGGCCGGGTTCGCCGCGCCTCCCCTCATCGTCTTCGTCACCGCCCACGAGGGATTCGCGGTCCAGGCCTTCGACCTGAAGGCCGTCGACTACGTACTCAAACCCGTACGCCGCGAGCGGCTGGCCGAAGCGGTGCGCCGGGTCGCCGAACAGGTCGGCGACCGCTCCGCCCCCGTGCTCGACACCGCGGGCGACCAGATCCCGGTGGAGCTCGGCGGGGTCATCCGGTTCATCCCGATCGACGACATCGCCTACGCCGAGGCCCAGGGCGACTACGCCCGGCTGCACACCGCCACCGGCAGCCACCTCGTCCGCGTCCCCCTCACCACCCTGGAGGAGCGCTGGCGCTCACGCGGCTTCGTGCGCATCCACCGGCGCCACCTCGTCGCCCTGGGCCGGATCGACGAACTCCGTCTCGACGCGGGCAGCATGAGCGTCCGCATCGGCTCCGCGGAGCTCGCCGTGAGCCGCCGCCACACCCGCGCGCTGCGCGACCTGCTGATGCGCCAGACCGGCCGCTGACCAGCACCTACCAGGATCCGCCCCTTCCCACGGCGGACCGGTGCTGCGTACACTCCGGGCCCATGTCCGCAGAGCCAACACCCCGGCGCGAAGTGGTGACGGGGGAGTCCCGGCGGGTGCGCCCGCTGCCGCGCTACCGCACCCAGTCGGAGATCGACGAACAGACCGCACTCGGCGGCGCGTACGTCCGCTCGTTGATGCGCAGCCAACTGCGCGCCGGGCTCACCGCGTTCACCGTCCTCGCCGTGGTCGTCGGAACACTGCCGCTGGTCTTCGAGGCCCTGCACAGCGCCGCGCTCGTCTGGGCGGTCCTCGGATTCGCCGCCTACCCGCCGCTCACCCTGATCGCCTGGTGGTACGTGCGACGGGCCGAGCGCAACGAACGCGACTTCGCCCGGCTCGTGGAAGGCCGCCCCGCACAGTGAGCCGTACGTACGCGGTGGCGGCGGTCGCCGCCGTCGTTCTCGCGACCGTCCTCGTCGGCGGTTTCGGGCTGCGCATCTCCCGCACCACCTCCGACTTCTACGTCGCCTCGCGCACCGTACGGCCCCGGCTCAACGCCGCGGCCATCAGCGGCGAATACCTCTCCGCCGCCTCCTTCCTCGGCATCGCCGGCCTGGTGCTCGTGCACGGCCCGGACATGCTCTGGTACCCGGTCGGCTACACCGCGGGCTATCTGGTGCTGCTGGTCTTCGTCGCCGCACCGCTGCGCCGCTCGGGGGCGTACACACTGCCCGACTTCGCCGAAGGGCGGCTGGAGTCGCGACAGGTGCGCAGACTGGTCAGCATCTTCGTGGTCGCGGCGGGCTGGCTCTATCTCGTGCCGCAGCTCCAGGGCGCGGGGCTGACGCTCAAGATCCTCACCGGGGCGCCCGGCTGGCTCGGCGACGTACTCGTGGCGTCCGTCGTCGTCATCGCCGTCGCCGCGGGCGGCATGCGGTCCATCACCTTCGTGCAGGTCTTCCAGTACTGGCTGAAACTGACCGCACTCCTGGTCCCCGCGATCTTCCTGGTACTCGCCTGGCAGGGCGACGGACGGCCCCGCGTCACCTTCGACGAGCAGCTCTCCGTGTTCCGCGCCGACCATCCGCTGTACGCCACCTACGGGCTGATCGTCGCGACCTTCCTCGGCACCATGGGCCTGCCGCACGTCGTGGTCCGCTTCTACACCAGCCCCAACGGCCGCGACGCCCGCCGCACGACGGTCGCCGTCCTCGCCCTCATCGGTGTGTTCTACCTGCTTCCCCCGGTCTACGGCGCACTGGGCAGGCTGTACGCCCCCGAGCTGATCCACGGCGGGGACGCGGACGCCGCCGTGCTGCTGCTGCCCGGCCGGATCGTCGGCGGGGTCGGCGGGGACCTGCTCGGCGCGCTCATCGCGGGCGGCGCCTTCGCCGCGTTCCTGTCGACCGCCTCCGGGCTCACCATGGCCGTCGCCGGTGTCATCACCCAGGACGTCCTGCCGTCGCGCGGGGTACGGCACTTCCGGCTCGCCACCGTCCTCGCCATGTGCGTGCCGCTGGCCGGCTCGCTGATCGTCAGCCGGGTGCCGGTGGCCGACTCCGTGGGCATGGCGTTCGCCGTCTCCGCGTCCTCCTTCTGCCCGCTGCTGGTCCTCGGCATCTGGTGGCGGCGGCTCACCCCGCCCGGCGCCATCGCCGGACTGCTGCTCGGCGGCGGCTCCGCGTTCCTGTCCGTCGCCATCACCGTCAGCGGTGCGGTACGCCCGCCGGGCTGGCCGCACGCCCTGCTCGCCTGGCCCGCCGTCTGGTCGGTGCCGGTCGGCTTCCTCGCGATGGTCCTGGTGTCCCTCGCCACGCCCGGCCGCATACCGCCCGGCACGAACGCCGCCATGACCCGCTTCCACCTGCCCGAAGCACTGACGTCGGGGAGACACCGATGACCGGAGCCGGATACGCGGTACTCGTCCTGCTCGCCCTCCTGCTGCTCGGCGCGGGATTCCTGCTCGGCCGCCGCACCGCCCGCCCCGTCCGCACCAGCGACGTCGGGACCCCCGTCGAGCACGCCACCTTCGAGACACTCCACACCGCCTCGCTCGCCGCGCCCCCGCTGCGCGCCGGGCTCACCGAGGAGAGCGCCCGCAGATCCGCCCGCAGGCTGCGCTCCCTGCTCGGCACCGACGCCCTCTGCCTCACCGACCGCGACCGGGTGCTCGTCTGGGACGGCGAGGGCGAACACCACGGCCGCCACGTCATGGACCAGGTGCGGGGCCTCCTCGCCAGCGGCCGGGACACCGCCTTCCGCAGCGACTGCGACGACCTGGACTGCCCGCTGCGCTGGGCCGTCGCCGTGCCGCTCACCGTCGACAACCGGGTACTGGGCACCCTGATCGCCTACGCACCGCGCGAATCCGCGGTGCTGGCGAGAGCCGCCGGAGAGGTGGCCCGCTGGGTCTGCGTACAGCTGGAGCTCGCCGAACTCGACCGCTCCCGCACCCAGCTCATCGAGGCCGAGATCAGAGCGCTGCGGGCCCAGATCTCCCCGCACTTCATCTTCAACTCGCTCGCCGCCATCGCCTCGTTCGTCCGCACCGACCCGGAACGGGCCCGCGAACTCCTGCTGGAATTCGCCGACTTCACCCGCTACTCGTTCCGCAGCCACGGCGACTTCACCACCCTCGCCGACGAACTCCACTCCATAGACCAGTACCTGGCACTGGTACGGGCCCGCTTCGGCGAACGGCTCGCGGTCACCCTCCAGATCGCTCCCGAGGTCCTGCCCGTCGCCCTGCCGTTCCTCTGCCTCCAGCCCCTGGTCGAGAACGCCGTCAAACACGGCCTCGAAGGTGCCGTGCCCGTTCCCCGGGACCCCGGCTCCGTCCGGGCGGGGGAGACCCCGACCCGCATCACCATCAGCGCCTTCGACGCAGGCTCCGAGGCCGAGGTCGTCATCGAGGACAACGGCACCGGAATGGACCCGGAACGCCTGCGCCACATCCTGCGCGGCGAGGGCGGCCACTCCACCGGAATCGGACTGCTCAACGTCGACGAACGGCTGCGCCAGGTGTACGGGGACGACTACGGACTCGTCATCGAGACGGGCATCGGCGCCGGGATGAAGATCACCGTACGACTGCCCAAGTACCGTGCCGGGGTGCACGGTTCCTGACCGGCCGGGTTGTGCTCAGTGGAGATGGATCGCCAGATGCCCCAGCGGCAGCCCCAGCTGCCAGGCCGGCGTCCACACCTGGGCCGCCTCCTCCGTGTCCGGCTCGTCGCCCACCGGATCCCGGGGCGGCGCACCGATCGCATCGAGGTCGGCCGCGAGCAGTTCGGTCTCCTCCAGCCAACGCCAGGCCGCGCGGGCCAGTGCCAGATCAGGATCCGGGCCGGGCGTCCCGGACACTCGGGCCGCGTCGAGCGCGTCCAGCCGCTCACGGACCCAGCCGCACCACGCCGCTCCGTACGCCGTCAGCAGGCGCAGCTCGTCCAGCCGGGCCGCGGGCAGCGCATCGGCCACCGCGCCGTCGGAGAGGAATATTGTGAGCGCCAGGGCATCGCGCCCCGCGCGGTACTCCAGCGTGGACGGCTCCATCAGATCGCCGGTCCGCAGCAGCTCATCGGCGATGTACTCCGCGTACATCCAGGCCATCGGGACCAGCAGCCCGTTCCCACCGGTTCCATCCTGACGTTCCGGGCGCATCCCGTCTCGCCTCTTTCTCTGTTCGGCACCGCGCTTCACGGAGCATTGAACCGGGGGAGCGCGCCCCGCGTGGCCAGAAGGACAGGATCCGTCACGACCGGATGCGTTCACGACACGAGGATGCGATGACCGCCGATCCCGGGGAGGGCCCGCACGTGCGGCATGTGCTCGGCGCCTACGTACTCGACGCGCTCACGGCCGGCGAAGCCCGCACGGTCTCCCGTCATCTGCAGTCCTGCGACCGCTGCGCCGCCGACTACGTGGAGGTCGCGGAGGCCGTCTCGCTGCTCGCCCTGCTGCGCGAGGAGGACCTGCTGGAGTAGCCGGGCAGGTTGCGGGAGAGCTGACGCAGCGCGTAGTAGGACCGGGACTTGACCGTGCCCGCCGGAATGCCGAGCACCCGGGCCGTCTCGTCCACGGTGAGCCCGCGGAAGTACATCTGGACGAGGACCGCACGGTGCTCCGGGCTGAGGGTGCGTACCGCATCGCGTACGTCGAGGGCCGAGACCGTGGCTTCGGCGGTGTCCTCCCCGGCCGCGGTGGTCTCCAGCACGGCGTCGCCGACCTCGGTCGGCCGGGCCTGCCTGGACCGGCGCGCGTCGATCGCGAGCCGTCGCGCGACCGTGAACAGCCAGGGCCGCATCGAGTCGTACGGGGCGTCGAAGGCCTCCGGATGCTGCCAGGCCCTCACCAGCGTCTCCTGGAGCAGATCCTCGGCCCGCTGCCGGTCGCCGAAGGTCAGGCCGAGCAGGAAATGGAGGAGCGCGGGCCCGTGCTCCCGCTGGAGATCCGCGAGGGCCCGCTCATCGGTCGTCGTGGTGGTCATCGTGAACGCCCTTTCCGCCGAGGTCCCTGTTGGCTGCCGACTGGCGTATACGAACGCATCGGGGCGCCGAGGAACAGGCGGTGGGCGGCACCGTGCGACGAGCGGTCGCACAGTGCGGCGAATGGTGCGGTGAACGGTCGGGCGGCGGCCGGCGCGGGGTGCGCACGGGTGCCGGGGAGCCGCCGCCCGGCCACCCGGTCAGCCCGTCTTCGTACCCGCTCCCGGTGTCTTCGCCATCTCCGACTTCCGGTACGAGTAGCCGAAGTAGATGACCAGGCCGACCAGGAACCACACCACGAACCGCACCCAGGTCTGCCACTGCAGGAAGGTGATCAGCCAGATCGAGAACACCACCCCGAGGCCCGGGACGAACGGCATGCCGGGGGTGCGGAACGTGCGCGGCAGGTCCGGCTGCTTGTAGCGCAGCGCGATCACCGCGATGCACACCACGACGAACGCCAGCAGAATGCCGATGTTCGTCAGCTCGGCGGCCTCGCCGATCGGCAGGAACCCGGCGATCACGGCCGAGGCGGCACCGACGATCCAGGTCACCCGGGTCGGCACATGCCGGGTCGGGTGGGTCCTGGCGAACCACTTCGGCAGCAGCCCGTCCCGGCTCATCGAGAACCACACCCGGGTCACGCCGAGCATGAAGGTGAACATCACCGTGAGGATGCCGATGATCGCGCCCACCGCGATCACATTGGCGAGCCCGCCGAGCCCCACCGACTTGAAGGCCGTGGAGAATCCGGACTCCGGGTCGATGTCCTCGTAGCTCTGCATGCCCGTCAGGACCAGGCACGCCGCCACATAGAGGACCATGGAGATGCCGAGGGAGTACAGGATCGCCTTCGGCATGTGGCGCTGGGCGTCCTTGGACTCCTCGGCGGCCGTCGACATGGCGTCGTACCCGAAGACCGCGAAGAACACCGTGGCCGCACCGGTGAACGCCCCGCTGACCCCGAACGGGAAGAACGGGGTGTAGTTGGCGGTGTTGATGTGGAACACGCCGACGCCGATGACCAGCAGGACGACCAGGACCTTCAGGACGACCACGACCGTCTCGAAGCGGGCCGCGTTCTTGATGCCGAGAGTCAGCAGGTACGCGACGAGCAGACAGAGCAGCGCGGCGAACAGGTCGACCCGGTGGCCTTCCCCGGTGCCGGGCGCGCCCAGCATCCACTTCGGCAGTTCGAGCCCCATCTCGCCGAGCAGGAAGCTGAAGTAGCCGGAGATGCCGATCGCGACCACCGCCACGATCGCCGTGTACTCCAGCAGCAGGTCCCAGCCGATGAACCAGCCCACCAGTTCGCCGAGCACCGCGTATCCGTAGGTGTAGGCGGAGCCGGCCTTGGGGATCAGACCCGCGAACTCCGCGTAGCTGAACGCCGCAGCCGCGCTCGCCACACCCGCGATCAGGAACGAGAGCAGTACCGCGGGACCGGCGGTGCCGTTCGCCACCGTGCCGGCGAGGGTGAAGATGCCCGCGCCGATGATGCCGCCGACGCCGATGGCCGTGAGCTGCCACAGGCCGAGTGATCTGGTGAGCTGAGTGGCGGCTTCCCCCGCGGGACCCTTCTCGTCGATCTGCTCGATCGGCTTGCGGCGCAGTACACCCTCGCCCACTCGGAGCCTTGCCATGAGTCACCTCTCCGCTGACGGCTGTCCCTGACGGGCGCTCATGATGGCCCAGGCGGTGCCGGTGCGGAAGACGGCGTGCCGTCCGACGGAGCGGAGGATTCCGGGGCGCCTACGGGACCACCGTGACGGGCCAACGGCCCGCCTTCACCAGCCGGATCGCGACCGATCCGATGAACCGGTGCCCGGCCGACTCCGACGCGCCCACGACCACGGCATCCGCCTTCAGTTCGTCCGCCGCGGTCACCAGTCCGTTGTAGGGGTCGCCGCGGAAGGTGTGGAACTCCCAGCGCACATCCCATATGTCCTTCATCCGCCGCGTCGCCTCCCGGATCTCGCTCACCAGCTCCTCGGCGACCTCGCCGGTCGTATCGGCGATCGGTGCGCCGAGAGCAGCCCCCGCGGGCAGCACCGGCTGGACATAGACCAGGGCGAGCATGGCGCCCTGGCGACGGGCCAGCCCCGCCGCGTATGCCGCGGCACGCATGGAGGAATCGGACCCGTCGAGGCCTGCGACGATCACTTTCGGGCCGTCTGTGCCACGTTCGAACTTATGGGGCTGCGGTTCTGTCACGGCAGTGAGGCTATCCGCTGGCCTGGGTGACTCCGGAGCGGGCCGCTGCACGGCCTTGTCCGGAGCTGCCGGTTGCCTCGCCGGAGATCCCTCCATTGGGTGCAAAACCGGCCGCGGCCGGTGTCGATGACCGGAGCGGTGCCACGCACGTGCGAGCAGTTGGTCATGAAAAATGATCAGAGGATGCCGGGGCGCAGGACGCTGCTGCGACTGGCCGCCGGACTCGGTGCGGTCGCCGCCGTTCGCATGATCGCCGCAGATCCGGCGGGAGAGTCGCTCCGGACCCCCGCACCGCCCTCGGCCGGGGCGGCCGGGCCTCCGTCGGCCTTCCGGGCCGGGCCCGACGCCTACCGGCTCCAGCCCATGACCGCGGGTGCCCCGTCCCGCTTCCGGTCGGCGGCGCCCCCGGTCCGCACCAGACCCTTCGAGGCGCTGCCCGAGATCGGGCAGGCCATGGTGCTCACCTTCGACGACGGGCCCGACCCGCTCTACACCCCGCACGTCCTCGCGACGCTGCGCGAACACGAGGTCCGGGCGATGTTCTTCGTCTGCGGAGAAATGGCCAACGACAACCAGGACCTGGTGCGGGCCATCGCCGACGACGGACACACCATCGGAAACCACTCCTGGACCCATCCCCTGGTCACCAAGCTCTCCCGGGCCGGTGTCCGCGACGAGCTCGGCCCCACCAGCGAGGTGATCGACAGGATCACCGGCGCTCCGCCGCTCTGGTACCGGGCACCGTACGGAGCGTGGAACCGCAACTCCTTCGAGATCGGTGCCGACCTGGGCATGGAGCCGATGGCCTGGACCGTCGACACCCTGGACTGGACCGAACCCGGTGTCGGCACCATCGTCCGCAGGGTCCGGGAAGGGGCCGCACCCGGCGTCGTCGTGCTGTCGCACGACGCGGGGGGCGACCGTTCGCAGAGCGTGGCCGCGCTGCGCCGGTACCTTCCCGGACTGCTCGACGAGGGCTACCGGATCACGGTGCCGCAGCGCCGCTGAGCGCGCGGCTCGCGACGCCGTTCCGCTATCGGCCCGGGAGACCGGGGTCCGGCGGAGCGGCATCGGCCGAGACGGCGGCGACCAGGTGCGGGAGACCCGGCGAGAGGTCCGCGCCGTTCCGCGCCAGGGCCAGGCCGGTGAGCACCACCAGAGCGAGAGCGCCCCACGGTGAGTGCCCGGTCCGTTCGACGCGCCAGTTGTCCCGGTCCATGGTGCTCCCTTCGTCGCGACGCTTGGAACGCTAGGCGCGGGACGGCCGGGCTGCGATCGGAGGAGGGCGAACGGGTGGCGTCCCCGCAGCCCCCGCTCATCGGAGTGACCGGCCCGCGGGAACGTGCTGACGGCGCGTGACCTGCGGCGTAGTCAGGTCCGTTGGGTACCGGCACGGCGTGTCGGACCGCCGGGGTGGAGCAGTCCCGAAATGCGGGGGAGCAAGGATCTGATGAGGGTTCGTCATGGGAGGCGTTCTCGTCGATCCGTCCCGGGGTGCAGAGCCTTCGGGGCGCTTCCCGCTGGAGGTTCGGACGATGCGTGCAACACGTGGTCTCGTTGTCTCGGCGACCGCCGTCGCCGCCCTCGGGTTCGCTGCCCCGATGGCCACGGCGGGCGGGGACGACGTCAGCGGCCGGAACAGCAACGGTCCGAGCGATGCGCCGGTCTCGCCGGGCCGGGACGTGCGGGGCGGCTCGGTGGCAACCATGCCCGCGGACATGAACGCCGGCGCCGGTCTGGTTCTCACGGCGGCGGTCGGCACAGGAGTGTTCCTCGTGCGCCGTCGGATGACGGGCCGGGCGGGAGCCTGACCGGGAAGGCATCGGCACGGACCCGGGACGCCAGTCGCCCCCGGGGCGGCGGCCGGTCCCCGGGGGGCGTAACGGACGGTGGGGACGTGCCCCGCCCTCAGGTCGGTCGGGACGCCCAACCACGCCGGGGCCCAATGTCGGGCC